>NZ_JACYNS010000001.1:0-241058 GCF_014839405.1 Frigoribacterium sp. CFBP 13605
GGGAGGCCGCCCCCGCCCCGAGCACCTGCGTGCGGGCGTCGTCCCGGGGCAGGACGCGAGTGGGGGCGTCGCCGCCGGGCAGGGCAGCCGTCGGCACGTCGGGAGCGGCCATGACGCGCGTGACGGCTTCGGTCGACCCGGCGCCCTCGACGGCCAGCGTGCGGGCCGCTCGGGCGACCTCGGCGGCGGCCGGACGGTCGTCGGGTGCTCGCGCGGTCATGCGCGTCAACAGTTCCGCCCACCCCGAGCCGATCGAGGCCGGGATCTCGGGGTCGCGGGTGAGACGGGCCATGACCGACTCGACGACCGACCCCGTGAAGACGCGCCGCCCGGTCAGCGCCTCGACCAGCACCAACCCGAGCGAATAGACGTCGGACGCGGGGGCCGGCGGACGCCCCTCGGCCTGCTCCGGGCTGACGAAGGCGGCGGTGCCCATCAGGGTTCCCGTGGCCGTCACCCGCGTCGAGTCGATCAGGTAGGCGATGCCGAAGTCGGCGAGCTTGGCCCGTCGGGGGTCGCCTTCGTGGTGCGGCGCGGCGAGCAGGATGTTCGCGGGCTTGACGTCCCGGTGGACGACGCCGGCGCGGTGCACCGCCGCCAGGCCGTCCGCGACGTCGCCGAGCACCGCCGCGGCCTCGGCGTGCGACAACGGACCGTCGGCGAGCACGGTCTGCAGGGTGGGGCCGTCGACGTACTCCATCACGAGGTAGGCGTCGTCGTCGTGGCCGTCGCCCTCGACCCGGGCGTCGTAGAGCGTGACGAGCCCCGGGTGGTTGAGGGAGGCGAGGAGGCGCACCTCGCTGACCTGGCGGCTGAGGTCGTGGACGTCGTGCCCGTCCGAGGAGAAGAGCTTGACGGCGACGACCCGGCCGAGCTCGAGGTCGCTCGCCCGGTAGACGGCCCCCATGCCTCCGCGCCCGACGATCGCGTCGAGGCGGTAGCGACCGCCGACGGTCGTGCCGAGGCGGGGATCGGCCTGCTCGCGGGGGCTCATGCGCCCGCTCCCGTCGACGCGCCGGGGAGCACGGGAGGAGTGCTGCCACCCGACCCCCGACTCGCGACCCGACGGGACACCACGGCGTCGAGCACCGTCTCGGCCACGGCGGTCTTCGACCCCTCGGCCTCGGACACCACGTCACCGTCGGCGTCGATCACGACGACGGCCGTGTCGTCGCTGCCGAAGCCGGTCGTCCAGCCCACCGTGTTGAGGACGAGCAGGTCCGCTCCCTTCCGCCGCTGCTTGGCGCGCCCGAGCGAGAGCAGTTCGTCCCGGTCGGCGGCCGTCTCGGCCGCGAAGCCGACGACCACCTGCCCCACGGCCCGACGGGCGACGAGCCCGGCCAGGACGTCCGGGGTCCGGACGAGACGGACGGTCAGCTCGTCGCCCGAGTCGTCCTTCCGGATCTTCCCGTCGGCCACCGACGACGGCCGGTAGTCCGCCACCGCGGCCGCCATGATCACGACGTCCGCCGCCGGGGCGTGCTCGCCCATCGCGGCGTCGAGCTCGAGGGCGGTGCCGACCTCGACGACGTCGATCGTCCCCTCCGTCTCGAGCGTCTGCCGCACGGCTCCGTCGAGTGCGGCCGCGACGACGGTGACGTGGGCACCGCGGCGGGCCGCCCCGAGGGCGAGCGCCGCCCCCTGCGTACCGCTCGACCGGTTGCCGACGAACCGCACGGGGTCCAGGGGCTCACGGGTGCCGCCGGCCGAGACGACCAACCGGAGGCCGTCCAGGTCGCCGACCCGCGCCTCCTGGTCCCGAGCACCCGGGGCGACGGCTCGCGGGGCGTCGGGGGAGCCCGGGCCGGTCACGAGGGCGAGTGCCGCGGCGACGATCTCGTCGGGTTCGCTCAGCCGGCCGGGCCCCACGTCGCCCCCGGTCAGCGGCCCGTCGTCCGGCCCGACGACGGTCACCCCGCGCGACCTCAGCAGGTCGACGTTCGCGACCGTCGCCGGGTTCCGCCACATCTCGGTGTGCATGGCGGGCGCGACGACGAGCGGCGCGGTGCTCGCGAGGATCGTCGTGCCGAGCAGGTCGTCGGACAGGCCGTGGGCGATCTTCGCCAGGGTGTGGGCGGTCGCGGGGGCCACGACGATCAGGTCGGCGCGCTGCCCCAGGGCCACGTGCCGCACCTCCGCGACGTCGTCGAAGACGGACGTGTGAACCGGGTTGCGGCTCGTGGCCTCCCAGGTGGGCGCCCCGACGAAGCGCAGGGCGGCCTCGGTCGGCACGACGTGGACGTCGTGCCCCCGCAGCACGAGGCCGCGGACGACCCCGACGGCCTTGTACGCCGCGATGCCGCCCGAGACGCCGACGACGACGGACAGGCGACGCGGGGCGTCGGCGGGGGAGGAGCGGGGGTGGTCGTGCGTCACGGTGGGCCTCGTCGATCGATGCGTCGGTCGGCCGACCCGGTGCCGGGTCGGTAGCGTTGCCCACCACGATGCCGCATCCCGCGGTCGAGCGTCGGCACCCGTCCCGACGAGCCCCCACCCTGAGGACCCCATGTGCACCGTCGTCGTCGCCGTCCAGCCGGACGCGCCCTGGCCCGTCGTCTTCCTCGGGCTCCGGGACGAGTCGCCCGACCGCCCCTGGGACGAGCCCGGCGCCTGGTGGCCCGACCTCGGTGAGCGGGTGACCGGGGTGCACGACCGCGAGGCGGGCGGGGCCTGGTTGGCGACCGCCCGGGGCCCGAGCCGGGCGAGCGTCGTGCTCAACCGTCACGAGGCGCCCGCGTCGCCGCCCGGCGGATGGACCACCCGCGGTGCCCTGCCCCTCCGGGCGGCCGCCGACGGCGTCCTGCCCGACGGGCCGCAGACGACCCGCACCTTCAACCTGCTCACCGCGGACGCAGGAGGCGCGGTGCACTCCGTCTGGGACGGCACCGCCACCGATACGGCCCGCCTCGCCGCCGGGGTGCACCTGCTCACGCACGCCGCCCCCGACGACCGGTCCGTGCCGCGCGTCGACCGCTGGCTGCCCCGGTTCCGTGACGTCGCGCCTCCGACCGGTCCGCTGCCGACGGGGGCCGAGGGCGAGGGCAGCTGGACGCCGTGGCTCGACCTGCTGCGCGAGAGCAGCGCCCTGCCGACGGACGACGACGACGCGCTCGTGCGGGCCGACCTGGTCGACGGACGCCTCTTCCATTCGCTGTCGCTGAGCACCGTCGCCGTCTCGGCCGACGACGTGGCCCACCGGCACGTGCGGCTCGACGGCGCCCCCTCGGTGGGGGAGGCGATCGCGCGACGCTGACGGGCGCGTGGCGACGCCGACGGGTGCGCGACGACGCCCGGCCTCCGTGGCCGCCAGGTCATGCGGAGTCATCGGGAATCACGCCCGCCCCCGCGGCGTTAGTGTCGGGAGGCTCGTCCGACCCCCGAGCCGCAGCAAAGGAACCCTCGTGAAGATCACCGCCGTTCGCACCGTCCGTCGACTCGCCTCCGTCGGCGTCGCCGCCGCCGCCGCCATCGCGCTGGCCGCCTGCGCGCCCGCCTCCACCGACGGGGTCGTCCAGTCCACCGGCAGCGCGACCGCCGACACGAGCGCGGCGAAGAGCCTGTCCGACATCCAGGCCGCCGGCGAGCTCGTCATCGGCACCGAGGGCACCTACCAGCCCTTCACCTACCACGAGGGCGGGGCCGGCGCGCTGACCGGCTACGACGTCGACGTCGCCACGGCCGTCGCCGAGAAGCTCGGCGTCACCCCGGCCTTCGAGGAGACGCAGTTCGACGCCCTGCTCGCCGGACTCACCGCCGGCCGCTTCGACCTCGTGGCCAACCAGATCTCGATCACCGACGAGCGTGAGGCCACGTACGACTTCTCGACGCCCTACACGGTCAGCCGCGGTGTCGTGATCACGGCCGCCGACAACACCGACATCACCTCGCTCTCCGACCTCGAGGGCAAGACGACGGCCCAGTCGCAGTCGAGCAACTTCTACACGACCGCCAAGGACGCGGGCGCCGACGTGCAGGTCGTCGACGGCTGGGCCCAGTCGGTCGCGCTCCTCGAGCAGGGTCGCATCGACGCGACCGTCAACGACGAACTGACCTTCCTCGACTACGTGAAGACCAACCCCGACCAGGCCGCCGGCATCAAGATCGCGGCGACCACGGACGACGTCTCGCGCTCGGCCCTGGTCACCACGAAGGGCAGCGACGACCTCGTGTCCACGATCGACGACGCCCTCGCCGAGCTCCGGGCCGACGGGACGCTGTCGTCGATCAGCGAGAAGTACTTCGGCCAGGACGTCAGCGAGTAGGCGTGCAGTCCTCCCTCGACCTCTTCTGGCGGTCGCTCTGGCCGATCGTGTCGGGGGCGCTCGTCGCGTCGATCCCGCTCGCCTTCGCGTCGATGGCGATCGGGCTGGTCATCGCCGTCGTCATCGCGCTGATGCGCCTGTCGGGCCAGACGGTCCTCGCGGGCATCGCCCGGGTCTACATCTCGATCATCCGGGGCACGCCGCTGCTCGTGCAGCTCTTCGTCGTCTTCTACGGCCTCCCGTCGATCGGCGTCAAGCTCGATCCCTGGCCCAGCGCCATCATCGCGTTCTCCTTGAACGTCGGCGGGTACGCGGCCGAGGTCATCCGCGCGGCCATCCTCTCGGTGCCCAAGGGCCAGTGGGAGGCCGCCCACACCATCGGCATGTCGCGGGGGCTCGCCCTCCGGCGGATCATCCTGCCGCAGGCGGCGCGCGTCTCGGTGCCCCCGCTGTCGAACACCTTCATCAGCCTGGTCAAGGACACCTCGTTGGCGAGCGTCATCCTCGTCGTCGAGCTGTTCCGTCAGGCCGAGCAGATCGCCACCGTCTCGAACCAGTTCCTGCTGATCTACCTCGAGGCCGCCCTGGTCTACTGGGTGATCTGCCTGATCCTGTCGTTCGGGCAGGACGCCCTCGAGAAGAGATTGGACCGCCACGTTGCCCGCTGACGTCACCCCGCCCCGGCCGGCCGACGAGACCGGTGCCCCCGTGCTGACCGTCCGGGGGCTGCACAAGGCGTTCGGCACGAACGAGGTGCTGCGCGGCATCGACCTCGAGGTGCGCCGCGGACGCGTCGTCGCCATCATCGGGCCCTCGGGCTCGGGCAAGACGACCGTGCTGCGGTCGCTCAACAGCCTCGAGGTGCCCGACGGGGGAGTCGTCACGCTCTCCGACGGCCGCTCGATCGACTTCGGCACCACGGTCGGCAAGCGCGACCTGCTGGCCCTCCGCGACCGCTCGTCGATGGTGTTCCAGCACTTCAACCTGTTCCCGCACCTCACGGTGCTGCAGAACGTCGTCGAGGGACCGGTGCGCGTCCAGGGACGCGATCCGAAGGAGGCGCGGGCCGAGGCCGAGGCACTCCTCGCGCGCGTGGGCCTCGCCGAGAAGGCCGACGCCTACCCGGCCGAGCTCTCGGGCGGCCAGCAGCAGCGCGTGGGCATCGTGCGCGCGCTCGCCCTGCGGCCCGAACTCCTGCTCTTCGACGAGCCGACCTCGGCCCTCGACCCCGAACTGGTCGGGGACGTGCTCACCGTCGTGAAGGAACTCGCCGACGAGGGCTGGACGATGATCGTCGTCACCCACGAGCTCGAGTTCGCCCGACGCGTGGCCGACGAGCTGCTCTTCATGGACGCCGGCGTCGTCGTCGAGCGGGGCCGTCCCGCCGACGTGCTGTCCCGCCCCCGCGAGGCCCGCACGCAGCAGTTCCTGCAACGGGTGCTCAAGCCGCTCGACGATTGACGGGACGTCCGCGCGACGCGCGACCCGCGCCTCCTCGATCGGGGACCAGGAGGCGCGGGTCGACTCCGCCGCGGACGCTCAGCCGAACAGGCGGTGCGAGGCGATGCGCGCGCCCTCGCCGAGCGAGGCCAGCTTGGCCACCGCGATCTGCGGGTGGATGCGACCGCCCAGGCCGCAGTCGGTCGAGGCGACGACGTTCTCGGGGCCGACCAGCGAGGCGAACCGTTCGATGCGGTCGGCCACGAGTTCGGGGTGCTCGACGACGTTCGTGGCGTGGCTGACGACGCCCGGCACGATCGTCTTGCCGGTCGGCAGCTCGACGTCGCGCCAGAGCTTCCACTCGTGCTCGTGACGGACGTTGGCCGCCTCGAACGAGTACGAGCCGGCCTCGATCTCGAGCATGAGGTCGACGATGTGACGGAACTCGACGTCGGTCGTGTGGGGACCGTGCCACGAGCCCCAACAGAGGTGGAAGCGCACCTGCTCCGGCGGCAGGCCGCGGAGGGCGTGGTTGAGCGCGTCGACGCGGATGCGGGTGAACGCCCGGTAGTCCTCGACGCTCGGCTCCGGGTTGATCTGGTCCCAGTTCTCGGCGATCGAGGGGTCGTCGATCTGGACGGTCAGGCCGGCCTCGACGATCGCCGTGTACTCCTCGCGCAGCACCTCGGCCCAGGCCCAGATGTGCTCCTCCTCGGTGGCGTAGAAGTCGTTGGCGATGCGGGCACCGCTGCCCGGGGACAACGACGTGAGGAAGCCCGAGGTCGAACCGCTCGCCTCGAGCCCGGCCTTCAGGTTGGCGATGTCCGAGGCGATGGCGGCGTGTCCGACGTAGGCCAGGGGTCCCGTCGTGCTCGGGAACGGCGTGGCACCCGAGCCCGTGCCGATGCCCGAGGTCGGGTCGGTGTAGGCGTCGTGGAAGGCCCGCCAGTCCCGGCGGTCGGGGAACGACGTCAGTCGTACGTCGCCGGGCGAGGACCGCAGGGCCGGCTGGCTGAAGATGTCCGACCCGGTCAGCGACAGCCCGCCGACCCTCTGGAACGAGTACGACCACCAGGCGCCGTAGTCGACCGCGCTCGTCATGGCCTTCCCGTACTCGCCGTCGCCGACGATCGTGATGCCGAGATCGCTCTGGCGCCGGACGAGATCGACGACGGCGTCGGTCAGCAGGGCGTCGAACTCGGGGGTGCGCTCGAGGGTGAAGCCGTCCTCGCCGAGGGCGCGTGCGTCGTTCGCGGCGATCAGCTCGGGCGTGCGCGGCAGGCTTCCCGCGTGGGTGGTCTCGATGCGGCCGGGGGTGGTCGTCATGGGGTGCTCCGTTCGTCGCCACCACTCTGGCCCCCGACCCCGGACGAGTGCGACGGGCACGACACGGGACGTCACAGCCGTGCGCTCGGGAACATCGGGCGGCCGTCGGCCGTTGCGTCCCGTGTCGGCCGGAGCCGGGCCCCTCGGGGGGCCTCGGTACGATCGACGGGAAGGGACACCGTGACCACCACCTCCTCCGCACCATCCACCCACCGTCCGGGGCTGTCCGACGACGACGCCCGCCGTCTGCGCGCCGACTTCCCGCTCCTCGGGCAGGACGTCAACGGCGAGCCGCTCGCTTACCTCGACTCGGGGGCGACCGCCCAACGGCCGGCGTCCGTGCTCGACGCCGAGCGGCGCTTCCTCGAGACGACGAACTCGGCCGTGCACCGGGGCGCCCACACGCTCGCCGCCCTGTCGACCGAGGCCTACGAAGAGGCGCGCGAGACGGTCGCCCGCTTCGTCGGTGCCGACGTCGACGAGATCGTCTGGACCTCCAACGCCACCGACGCCCTCAACCTCGTCGCGTACGGCGTCGCGAACGCGACGCACGGGCGGGGTGGTGAGGCCGCGCGACGCTTCGCCCTCGCGCCCGGCGACGAGATCGTCGTCACCGAGGCCGAACACCACGCGAACCTCGTCCCGTGGCAAGAACTCGCCGCGACGACCGGTGCCAGCCTGCGATTCGTGCCGGTCCGCGACGACGGCACCTGGACCACCGCCGACGCGGCCGCCGTGATCGGACCCCGCACGCGCCTCCTCGCCTTCGCCCACGTCTCGAACGTCACCGGCCTCGTCGCGCCCGTCGCCGAGCTGGTGGCGCTGGCGCACGACGTCGGCGCCCTCGTCGTCCTCGACGCCTGCCAGTCGGTCCCGCACCGCCCCGTCGACCTCCACGACCTCGACGTCGACTTCGCCGCCTTCTCGGGCCACAAGATGCTGGGGCCCACGGGCATCGGCGTCCTCTACGGCCGGGCCGAGCTGCTGAACGCCCTGCCGCCGTTCCGGACCGGCGGCTCGATGATCACGACGGTGACGATGGAGGGCTCCGAGTACCTCCCCGCTCCGCAGCGCTTCGAGGCCGGCACGCAGCCCGTGTCCCAGGCCGTCGCCCTGGCCGAGGCCGTGCGCTACCTCGACGCCGTCGGCATGGACCGGGTGCGCGCCCACGAGGAGGCCCTCGCCGACCTGCTCGTCCGCGGCCTCGAGGCCGTCGACGGCGTCACGGTCGTGGGTCCACCGGCCGGCGTGCCGCGATCGGGACTCGCCAGCTTCGTCGTCGACGGGGTGCACGCCCACGACGTCGGCCAGTTCCTCGACGCGCGCGGCATCGCCGTGCGGGTCGGCCACCACTGCGCCCAGCCACTGCACCGTCGTCTCGGGGTGACGGCCACGACGCGGGCCAGCACCTACCTGTACTCGTCGAGCGACGAGGTCGACCGGCTGGTCGCCGGGGTCGCCGAGGTCCGCGGCTACTTCGGCGTCGTCTCCCCGGAGCCCGTCGACGAGAAGGCCGAGGAGGCGCGGTGAGCGCCGCCCTCGACGGCCTGTACCAGCAGGTCATCCTCGACCACGCCAAGGCGCGGCACGGCGACGGCGAGCTGCCCGGGGCCGACGCGCAGCACCACGAACGCAACCCGACCTGCGGTGACGAGATCACCGTCCGCGTCGCCCTCGAGCCCGGGACCGACCGCATCGCCGACCTCCGCTGGCAGGGCGCCGGCTGCAGCATCTCGATGGCCTCCGCCTCGGTGCTGGCGCAGCTGGCTCCGGGTCGCACGCTGACCGAGCTCGACGCACTCGTCGGGGAGTTCCGCGAGATGATGCGGTCCCGGGGCGCCGGGGAGCCCGACGACGAGGTCCTCGGCGACGCGGTCGTGTTCCACGGGGTCTCGAAGTTCGTCATGAGGGTGAAGTGCGGCATGCTCGCCTGGGTCGCGGCGGAGGCCTGTTCCACCGAACTGCGCGCCGTCTGACCCGACCGGGGCCTCGTCGCGCGTCGGGCGCCTGGTCGGCCGGTCGGCGGTCGGTCGACGACTAAAGTGGTCCCCGCCCCTCGACGATAGGAACCACCGCCGTGTCCGACCAGACCGACATCGACCCGACCGCCTCCTCAGCCGCCCACGGCCTCTCGGCCGTCGAGGTCACCGCGACGACGACCGGCTCCGAGCTGTTCACCGACAAGTCGGTCGTGGCCGTCCGGGTGTCCGGCGAGCTCCGCGACCTGGCGACCGAGCTGCACGCGGGCGACGTGGCCGAGCCGGTCACGATCGACTCGCCCGACGGCCTGGCCATCCTCCGGCACTCGGCTGCGCACGTGATGGCCCAGGCGGTGCAGCAGATCAACCCCGAGGCCAGGCTCGGCATCGGACCGCCCGTCACCGACGGCTTCTACTACGACTTCGACGTCGCGGAGCCCTTCACCCCCGACGACCTCAAGGCGATCGAGAAGGGCATGGAGCGCATCATCCGTCAGGGCCAGCGCTTCCGTCGTCGCGTCGTGACCGACGACGAGGCCCGCGAGCTGCTCGCCCACGAACCGTTCAAGCTCGAGCTCATCGGGCTCAAGGGCGGGTCGGCCGACGACCTCGGCGCCGACGGAGAGTCGGTCGAGGTGGGCGGGGCCGAGCTCACGGTCTACGACAACCTCGACCCGAAGACCGGCGAGGTCGTCTGGTTCGACCTCTGCCGCGGTCCCCACGTGCCCAGCACGCGCCTCCTCGGCAACGCCACGAAGCTGATGCGCGTGGCGGCCGCCTACTGGCGCGGGTCCGAGAAGAACCCCCAGCTGCAACGCATCTACGGCACGGCGTGGCCCACCAAGGACGACCTGCGCGCCTACCAGGCCCGACTCGAGGAGGCCGCCAAGCGCGACCACCGCAAGCTCGGCGCCGAGCTCGACCTCTTCTCGTTCCCCGACGAGATCGGCTCCGGTCTCGCGATCTTCCATCCGAAGGGCGGCATCATCCGTCGCCAGATGGAGGACTACTCGCGCGAGCGCCACGAGAAGGCCGGGTACGAGTTCGTCTACACGCCGCACATCACCAAGGCGGCCCTGTTCGAGACCTCGGGCCACCTGGGTTGGTACAAGGACGGCATGTTCCCGGCGATGCACCTCGACGAGGCACGCAACGACGAGGGAGAGATCACCCGTCAGGGTGCGGACTACTACCTCAAGCCGATGAACTGCCCGATGCACATCCTGGCGTACCGTTCGTCGGCCAAGTCCTACCGTGACCTGCCACAGCGCCTGTTCGAGTTCGGCACCGTGTACCGCAACGAGAAGTCCGGCGTCATCCACGGGCTCACCCGCGTGCGCGGCATGACCCAGGACGACGCGCACATCTTCACCACCCGTGACGACATGGCGGCCGAGCTCAAGGGCACGCTCGACTTCGTCCTCAGCCTGCTGCGCGACTACGGCCTCGACGACTTCTACCTCGAGCTGTCCACCAAGGACCCCGAGAAGTACGTGGGCGACGACGCCACCTGGGACGAGGCGACGGCGACGCTGAGGCAGGTCGCAGAAGAGACCGGCCTCGAACTCGTACCCGACCCGGCCGGCGCGGCGTTCTACGGGCCGAAGATCTCGGTCCAGGCACGCGACGCGATCGGACGCACCTGGCAGATGTCGACGGTGCAGCTCGACTTCAACCTGCCCGAGCGCTTCGACCTCGAGTACACGGCTGCCGACGGGTCGCGTCAGCGTCCGGTCATGATCCACCGTGCGTTGTTCGGTTCGATCGAGCGCTTCTTCGGCGTGCTCACCGAGCACTACGCCGGGGCCTTCCCGGTCTGGCTGGCGCCCGTCCAGGTCGTGGCGATCCCCGTCGCGGACGAGTACGGCGACTACCTCGACGGCGTCGTGGCACGTCTGCGCGAGGTCGGCGTCCGGGCGCAGGTCGACCACAGCGACGACCGCATGCCGAAGAAGATCCGCACGCACACCAAGGCCAAGGTGCCGTTCCAGTTGATCGCCGGCGAGGACGACCGCGCGGCCGGGGCCGTCAGCTTCCGCTACCGGGACGGCTCACAGGAGAACGGCGTGCCGCTCGACGAGGCGATCGCCAAGATCGTCGCGGCCATCGAGACCAAGGCCCAGGTCTGAGCGTGGTCGCCGACGGGTCCGCGGCCGAGTCCTCCGCCGACTTCGCCGCGGTCCCCGACGCGTTCCAGCGACTCTGGACGCCGCACCGCGCCGTCTACGTCGAGGCGGGCCAGAGCGCCCACGACGACTCCTGCCCGTTCTGCAGCGCCCCCTCGAGGTCGGACGACGAGGCGCTCATCGTGGCTCGGGGCGAACACGCCTACGTGTTGCTCAACCTCTACCCCTACAACCCGGGGCACCTGCTGGTCTGCCCGTACCGGCACGTCTCCACGTACGACCTCGCCACCTCCGACGAGGTGGCCGAGATCGCCTCCCTGACCCAGACCGCCATGCGGGTCCTCACGCAGGTGTCCCACGCGCAGGGCTTCAACATCGGCATGAACCAGGGGCAGGTCGGCGGAGCCGGCATCGCGGCCCACCTGCACCAACACGTGGTGCCGCGCTACGGCGGCGACTCGAACTTCTTCCCGATCATCGCTCAGACGAAGGCCGTCACGCAGCTGCTCGGCGACGTCCGCGTCGCGGTCTCCGAGGCCTGGCCGAGGGACGGCGACGGCACGACGCCGACGGCGGCGTCGGCGGTCTGATCGGGCCTAAGATAGGGGCCATCATGAGCGACACGACCCCTGCCTCCCACCAGTCCTCCACCACCGGTTCGAGCCGCGTCAAGCGCGGTCTCGCCGAGATGCTCAAGGGCGGCGTCATCATGGACGTCGTCAACGTCGAGCAGGCGAAGATCGCCGAAGACGCCGGGGCCGTGGCCGTCATGGCCCTCGAGCGCGTTCCCGCCGACATCCGGTCCCAGGGCGGTGTCGCCCGCATGAGCGACCCCGACATGATCGACGAGATCGTGGCGGCGGTCTCGATCCCCGTCATGGCGAAGGCCCGCATCGGCCACTTCGTCGAGGCCCAGATCCTCCAGACCCTCGGCGTGGACTACATCGACGAGTCCGAGGTGCTGAGCCCGGCCGACTACGTCAACCACATCGACAAGTGGAACTTCACCGTCCCCTTCGTCTGCGGGGCCACCAACCTGGGCGAGGCGCTGCGTCGCATCACCGAGGGCGCGGCCATGATCCGCTCCAAGGGCGAGGCCGGCACCGGTGACGTGTCCGAGGCCACCAAGCACATCCGCACGATCTCGAAAGAGATCGCCCAGCTCCGTGGGCTCAAGTCCGACGAGCTCTACGTCGCCGCGAAAGAACTGCAGGCTCCCTTCGAGCTCGTGAAAGAGATCGCCGAGACCGGCAAGCTCCCCGTCGTCCTCTTCACCGCGGGCGGCGTCGCGACACCCGCCGACGCGGCTCTCATGATGCAGCTCGGTGCCGACGGCGTCTTCGTCGGTTCGGGCATCTTCAAGTCGGGCAACCCCGCCGAGCGTGCCAAGGCGATCGTCAAGGCCACCACCTTCTTCGACGACCCCCAGGTCGTGGCCGACGCGTCGCGCGGTCTCGGCGAGGCGATGGTCGGCATCAACGTGCCCGACCTCCCCGCACCGCACCGCCTCGCCGAGCGCGGCTGGTGACCTCGGGGGTCGATCGTCGGTGATGCCCGACCGAACGCCCCGGGTCGGCGTCCTGGCCCTGCAAGGCGATTTCCGTGAACACCTGGCCGTCCTGACCTCGCTGGGGGCCGAGGCCGTCCCCGTACGCCGAGCCTCCGAGCTCGACGAGATCGACGGTCTCGTGATCCCGGGCGGCGAGTCCAGCGTCATGGACAAGCTGTCGCGGACGTTCGACCTGGACGGGCCGCTCCGACGGGCGATCGGCTCGGGGTTGCCCGTATACGGCACCTGCGCCGGTCTCATCATGCTCGCGGACCGCATCGTCGACGGCATCCCCGGCCAGCAGAGCATCGGGGGCCTCGACGTCTCGGTCCGGCGCAACGCGTTCGGCTCGCAGACCGACTCGTTCGAGACCGACGTCCACGTCCCCGTGCTCGACGGTCCACCCGTGCACGCGGTCTTCATCCGTGCCCCGGTGGTCGACGCGGTCGGGCCGGCCGCGACGGCGATCGGCGTCCTCGAGGACGGCCGGGTCGTCGCCGTCGAGCAAGGTCCTCTGATGGGCACCTCGTTCCACCCGGAGGTCACCGACGACCTGCGGTTCCACTCGCGGTTCCTCGACAAGGCCCGCGCGCGGGCGTCGCGGTAGACTCGTCGCGATCCACGTCAGCAGTCTGAAGGAGCACCGTGTCCGGGCATTCCAAGTGGGCAACGACCAAGCACAAGAAGGCCGTCATCGACAGTCGACGTGCCAAGTCGTTCGCCAAGCTCATCAAGAACATCGAGGTCGCGGCCAAGCAGGGCGGGGCCGACATGTCCGGCAACCCCACGCTGGTCGACGCCGTCCAGAAGGCCAAGAAGACCTCGGTCCCCAACGACAACATCGACCGGGCCGTCAAGCGCGGTGCCGGTCTCAGCGGCGAGAGCGTCGACTACCAGACGATCATGTACGAGGGGTACGGCCCCAACGGCGTCGCGTTGTTGATCGAGTGCCTCACCGACAACAAGAACCGCGCGGCCGCCAACGTCCGTACGGTGATGTCGCGCAACGGCGGCACCATGGCCGACCCCGGCAGCGTGGCCTACAACTTCAGCCGCAAGGGCGTCATCGCCGTCATGAAGACGGACGACCTCACCGAAGACGACGTCCTCGCCGCCGTCCTCGACGCCGGAGCCGAAGAGGTCACCGATCGTGGTGAAGGCTTCGAGATCGTCACCGAGGCCTCCGACCTGGTCCCGGCCCGTTCGGCCCTCCAGGACGCCGGCATCGACTACGACTCGGCCGACATCGAGTTCGTGCCCGGGCTCAAGATCGAGGTCGATCTCGAGACGGCACGCAAGGTCTTCCGACTCATCGACGCCCTCGACGACGACGACGACGTGCAGAACGTCTACGCGAACCACGACGTCCCCGCCGACGTGCAGGCCGCGCTCGACGACGAAGAATAGGCCGCCGCGGTGACGCTCCGGGTGCTCGGCATCGACCCCGGGCTCACCCGATGCGGGGTCGGGGTGGTCGAGGTCGACGCCCAGCGGCGTGCGACCCTGGTCGACGTGCAGGTCATCCGCACCGCCCCCGACCTCGCCCTCGAGTTGCGCCTCCTCGCCCTGGGTCGCGGTCTCGAGGCGCTCATCGACGAGCACCGGCCGGACGCCATGGCGATCGAGCGGGTCTTCGCCCAACAGAACGTCCGCAGCGTCATGGGGGTGGCACAGGTCAGCGGCCTCGCCCTGCGTGCCGCAGCCGAACGCGAGATCCCCGTCACTCTGCACACGCCGTCCGAGGTGAAGGCTGCCGTGACCGGGTACGGGTCGGCCGACAAGAAGCAGGTCGGCACGATGGTCGCCCGGTTGCTCGGGCTCGCCGAGGCGCCCCGGCCGGCGGACGCCGCCGACGCCCTGGCGCTGGCCATCTGCCATGCCTGGCGGGGTGCGCCCGTCGCTGCCCGCGCCTCCTCGGGTTCCCTCACGCCGGCCCAGCGAGCGTGGCGCGACGCCGAGAAGTCGGTGCGCACTCCTAGGCTGGGGGCATGATCTCGAGTGTCCGCGGTACCGTCCTGTCCGCGTCCGGCACATCGGTCGTGGTCGAGGTCGGCGGGGTGGGCCTCCGTGTCTCGGTCACCCCACAGCTCGCACTGACGGTCCGCGTCGGCGAGCAGGCGCTCGTCCACACGGCGTTGATCGTCCGAGAAGACGACCTCTCGCTCTTCGGCTTCGCCGACCGCGAAGAACTCGAGGTCTTCGACCTGCTCCGCAGCGTCACCGGCGTCGGTCCGAAGTCGGCCCAGGGCGTCCTGTCGACGCTCACGCCCCACCAGGTCGCCACCGCCGTCGCCGACGACGACGACGCCGCGTTCCGCCGCGTCTCGGGCATCGGGCCGAAGACGGCCAAGCTCATCGTCCTCTCGCTCACCGGCAAGCTCGACGTGGCACCGACCGCGCCGACCGTCACCGCCGCGTCCACGACGGCTGCCGACGTGCTCGTCGCGTTGGTCGGGCTCGGGTGGTCCGACCGTGAGGCGCAGGCCGCCATCGACGCCGTCGTGGCGGACCGTGGCGACGCCGTCGCGGTGGCCGTGCCGCAGTTGCTGCGTGCCGCACTCGGTCACCTCGGTCCGCAGAAGTCCGCCGGGGCCCGAGCGTGAGCGACGACGACCTGACCCGTCCTACGCTCGAGTCCGAGGCCGAGCTGGCCTTCGAAGGGGCGCTGCGGCCCACCTCGCTCGGCGAGTTCGTCGGGCAGTCCAAGGTGCGGGGCCAGCTCGAGCTGCTGCTCAAGGCCGCGACGATGCAGGGCCGCACCCCCGACCACATCCTGCTCGCCGGACCGCCCGGGCTCGGCAAGACGACCCTGGCCATGATCGTGGCCCACGAAGGGGCTCGGCCGTTGCGGATGTCGTCGGGTCCCGCGATCCAGCACGCGGGCGACCTGGCCGCGGTCCTCTCCGCTCTCGTGCCGGGGGAGGTGCTCTTCATCGACGAGATCCATCGCATGGCGCGGCCGGCCGAAGAGATGCTGTACCTCGCGATGGAGGACTACCGGATCGACATCATGGTGGGCAAGGGGGCAGGAGCGACCAGCATCCCCCTCGAGTTGTCGCCCTTCACGCTCGTGGGTGCGACCACCCGCAGCGGGCTGCTGCCCAACCCCCTGCGCGACCGGTTCGGCTTCACGGCGCACCTCGAGTTCTACGACGAGGCCGAGCTGACCGAGGTCCTCCGCCGGGCGGCGTCCCTCCTCGGCATCGTCATCGACGGAGCCGCCCTGGCCGAGATCGCCGGACGGTGCCGGGGCACGCCTCGCATCGCGAACCGCCTGCTCCGACGCGTCCGCGACTACGCGCTCGTCCACGGGCGGGATGCCGACCTGACGACCGTGCGCGAAGCGCTCGATCTCTACGACGTCGATTCGCTGGGGCTCGACCGGCTCGACCGTGAGGTCGTCCGCACGGTCCTGACCCGGTTCGGCGGCGGACCCGTCGGCCTCAACACCCTCGCGGTCTCGGTGGGAGAAGAGGCCGACACGATCGAGTCGGTCGTCGAGCCGTTCCTCGTCCGGGTGGGCCTGCTCACCCGCACGCCGCGGGGACGCATCGCCACTCCCGAGGCCTGGCGGCACTTCGGTCTGGCGCACGCCTCAGGGGCGCTCTTCGGCGATGACCTATAATTCCTGCAGGTCCGAGGCCTTCGCTCGCTGAAGCGAGTCCCGCTCGGCCCACACCCCCAACAGCGAAAGGGAGTTCCGCATGGATCCCGCAACCCTCATCATGGTCCTCCTCCTGGTGGTCCTCGTCGTCTTCATGTTCCGCAACAAGAAGAAGCGCGACCGTCAGCAGGCAGAACTGCAGAACAAGCTCGTCCCCGGCGTCGAGGTCATGCTCTCGTTCGGCGTCTACGGCACCGTCGTCTCCATCGACGACGAGAACAACGTGGCCGAGGTCGAGGTCTCGCCCGGCACCGTCCTCAAGGTCCACCGTCAGACCCTGGGTCGCGTCGTCGAACCGGTCATCGACGAGCCCGTCGCCGACGACGCCGACTCGCTGGCCGACGGCTCCACCGAGCACGACCGCGTCATCGACGACGCTCCCGAGTTCGGTGAACGCGCCACGTCCGCCCCGGTCGACTCGACGGTCGCCAAGGACTCCGACACCAAGGCCTGACCCGACGACCGCCTCGGTCGCCTGGCGCGGCCGGGTCCGATCCACGGCGCGCGCTCCACGTGAGCGCGCGCTCCCATGAGAAAGCAGAGTTCCTCCGTGGCACGCTCGACGCCGGTGAAGAAAGCAATACGATCCCTGACCTGGTTGTTGGTCATCATCGCCGGCCTCACGGCCCTGAACGGCACGGCCACGTTCCTGAACGACTCCGGTCGTGACGGGTGGTGGAACGGAGCGAGTTGGGTGCCCGAACTGGCCCTCGACCTGCAGGGCGGTACGCAGATCACCCTGGCGGCCCAGCTCCAGAGCGGCGAGACGGTGTCGTCGGAGCAGCTGGACCAGGCGGTCACGATCATCCGGCAGCGCATCGACTCGGCCGGCGTCTCGGAATCCGAGATCACCAAGCAGGGCACGCAGAACATCGTCGTGTCCATCCCGGGACGACCCGACAACGCGACCCTCGAACGCATCGAGGCATCGGCCAAGCTGACCTTCCGCCCCGTGCTCTACACCGAGGCGGTCTCGAACGCCGCGGTCGGCGGAGAAGGCGACGGCGCCACGGCCAGCCCGAGCGCCACGCCCTACACCCCCAACCCCGAGCTCGAGAGCACGCCGACCGCGTCCCCGACGAACGCGTCCGACCTGGCCTGGATCACCCCCCAGCTCGCCGACCTCTACCAGAACTACGACTGCGCGGCCGAGAACGACCTGGCCACGGCCCGTGACGACGAGCCACTGGTCACCTGCTCCACCGACGGCACGGCCAAGTACATCCTCGGCCCGGTCGAGGTGCAGGGTTCCGACATCAGCGACGCCACGAACGGCCTCGCCGCCGACTCGCAGGGCAACTCGACGAACACCTGGGCCGTGAACCTCGAGTTCAACGGCCAGGGCACCGACCGGTTCTCCCAGGTCACCTCGCGCCTCGTCTCGTTGCAGGCGCCGCAGAACCAGTTCGCCGTGACCCTCGACAACCAGGTCATCACGGCGCCGTCCGCGAACGCTGCCATCACCGACGGCCGGGCCCAGATCACGGGCCAGTTCACGCAGGACTCCTCGAAGACCCTCGCCGACCAGCTGAAGTTCGGTGCCCTCCCGCTCAGCTTCTCGGTCCAGAGCAACGAGACGATCACCGCGACCCTCGGACAGACCCAGCTGATCAGCGGTCTGATCGCCGGCCTCATCGGCCTGATCCTGGTGGTCATCTACTCGCTGATCCAGTACCGGGCCCTCGCCTTCGTGACCGTCCTGTCGCTGGTCATCGCCGCCGTGCTCACCTACCTCGTGATCGCCATCCTGTCCTGGCGAGAGGGCTACCGCCTCTCGCTGGCGGGGGTGACCGGTCTGATCGTGGCCATCGGCATCACGGCCGACTCATTCATCGTCTACTTCGAACGCATCCGGGACGAACTCCGCGACGGTCGCATCCTCGAGAGCGCCGTCGAATCGGGCTGGAAGCGCGCCATCCGCACGATCATCGCGTCCGACACGGTGAACTTCCTGGCGGCCATCACGCTCTTCATCCTCGCGGTCGGCAACGTCAAGGGCTTCGCGCTCACCCTGGGGATCACCACGGTGATCGACCTGATCGTGGTCTCGCTGTTCACCCACCCCATGCTCCAGCTCATCGCCCGGACGCGGTTCTTCGGCGAGGGCCACTCGTTCAGCGGGCTCAACCCACGCGCCCTCGGTGCCGTCTACCGGGGGCGGGCGCAGTTCCGAACCCCGACCGTCGTCGGCCGCAAGCAAGCGGGCGGTCGCGAGGCCGTCAAGCGTCAGACCATCGCCGAGCGCAAAGCCGCCGAGAAGAACACCGAGCGCGTCGACTCGTCGGCCGCCGGTGAAGGGAAGAAGGACTCCTGATGGCCAGTTTCTCGAAATTCGGCAACGACCTCTACACGGGTGCCCGGTCGTACGACATCGTCGGTCACCGCCGCCGCTGGTACTGGATCGCCGCCCTGGTCATCCTCATCTCGGTCACCGTCCCGTTCCTCCGCGGCGGCTTCCACTTCGGCATCGAGTTCACGGGCGGGTCGGAGTTCCAGGTCGCCCAGCCGGCCGAACTCGACCAGGACGTCGCCACGACGACCGTCGACGAGGTCGTACCCGGTTCGAACCCGCGGGTCACCCAGGTCGGCACCGACACGATCCGTGTGCAGACCTCGCAGCTGGAAGCCGCTCAGACGAACGACGTGGCGGCGGCGTTGGCCACCGCGTACGACGTCCCCGACGATCGAGTGACCTCGTCCTTCATCGGTGCCTCATGGGGTGCCGACATCACGAGCCAGGCCATCAAGGGTCTCGTGATCTTCCTGATCCTCGCCGCGATCGGCATGACGCTGTACTTCCGAACCTGGAAGATGTCGTTGGCCGCCATGGCAGCCCTGCTGCACGACCTCGTGCTGACCGCGGGCATCTACGGCATCGTCGGCTTCGAGGTCACCCCGGCGGCGGTCATCGGCTTCCTGACGATCCTCGGCTACTCGCTCTACGACACCGTGGTGGTGTTCGACAAGATCCGCGAGAACACCGCCGACGACGGCGAGGGCTCACGACGCACGTTCGGACAGTCCGTGAACCTGGCCGTCAACCAGACGTTGGTCCGGTCGATCAACACGTCCGTCGTGGCGCTCCTCCCCGTCGCGGCGATCCTCTTCATCGGGGCATTCGTCCTGGGAGCGGGCACCCTCCGCGACATCTCCCTGGCGCTCTTCATCGGCATCCTGGTCGGTACCTACTCGACGATCTTCATCGCCTCACCGCTCTACGCCACGCTCCGCCTCCGTGAGCCGGACATCGCGAAACGCGATGCCCGCAAGCTCGAGGCACAGAAGACCGAGCCCCTCACCGTCGACGAGACGGTGGGCGCATGATCGGCGACCACCGTCGACCCGAGATCGGGGCCGACGCCGCCATCGACGCCCTGTCCGACGGCACCTACGTGCTCGACGTCCGAGAACCGCACGAATGGGATGAAGGTCATGCGCCCGGCGCGACGTCCATCCCACTGTCCGAGCTGAACGAACGGGTCGGGGAGGTCCCCACCGACCGCCCCGTCCTCGTCGTCTGCCACTCCGGCATGCGGTCGGCTCGCGCAACGGACGCCCTCCGAGGCGTCGGCGTGGACGCCCGCAACGTCGTCGGTGGGATGCTCGCCTGGCGGGACGCGGGGGGCACGGTCGTGGCAGACGACGGCCGCCCCGGGGCGTCGGTCGACTGACGGCCGACGGGTACCCTTGACCCCACGGAGTCCACGTCCGACCACGACGGCCGGCGGTGGCGCTCCGACCCGAGAGAACGAGGTGCAGCCGTGACCGAGATCACCACACGGAACAACTCCGCACCGCCCGAGACGCCCGGCGGTCAGAACACGGCCTCGTTGCGGACGCTCCTGCCTCGACTCTTCTCGCGCAGCCAACCGGCGGGCGCCGTCGACCGCTTGATCAAGACCGTGCGCATGCACCATCCCAAGGCCGACATCGTCATCATCGAGCGGGCCTACTCGGTGGCCGAGAAGGCGCACACGGGGCAACTGCGCAAGAGCGGCGAACCGTACATCACCCATCCCGTCGCGGTGGCGCAGATCCTCGCCGATCTGGGCATCGGCGCCAAGACCGTCGCGGCTGCACTGCTGCACGACACCGTCGAGGACACCGACTACACGCTGGCGATGCTGCAGCGCGACTTCGGGGACGAGATCGCGATGCTCGTCGACGGGGTCACCAAGCTCGACAAGCTGAAGTACGGCGACAGCGCTCAGGCCGAGACCGTCCGGAAGATGGTCGTGGCCATGTCGAAAGACATCCGGGTCCTCGTCATCAAGCTCGCCGACCGGCTGCACAACGCTCGGACCTGGGGTTTCGTCGAGTCGGCGTCAGCGACCCGCAAGGCCACCGAGACCCTCGAGATCTACGCCCCCCTGGCGCACCGGCTCGGCATCCAGACCATCAAATGGGAGCTCGAGGACCTCTCGTTCGCGGTGCTCCACCCCAAGCTCTACGTCGAGATCGACAACCTGGTCAAACAGCGCACGCCGCAACGCGAGCAGTTCGTGCAGAACGTCATCAACGCCGTCAAGTCCGACCTCAAGTCGACGAAGATCCGCGGCGACGTCATGGGTCGGCCCAAGCAGTACTACTCGATCTACCAGAAGATGATCGTCCGGGGTCGGGAGTTCGACGAGATCTACGACCTCGTCGGCATCCGCATCCTCGTCAACTCGCTCCGCGACTGCTACGCGGTGTTGGGCTCGATCCACGCCCGCTGGAACCCGATCCCCGGCCGCTTCAAGGACTACATCGCCACGCCGAAGTTCAACCTGTACCAGTCGCTGCACACGACCGTGATCGGTCCCAAGGGACGTCCCGTCGAGATCCAGATCCGCACGCACGAGATGCACCAGCGGGCCGAGTTCGGCGTGGCCGCCCACTGGAAGTACAAGCAGCGCATGAACGGCGGGCGCGACGACCAGGGCGGAGCGAAGACCGAGACCGACATGGCCTGGCTCGCCCACATCTCGGACTGGCAGGCCGAGACGGCGGACCCCAGTGAGTTCCTGGACAGCCTCCGTTTCGAGATCGGCGCGAAGGAGGTCTACGTCTTCACGCCTCAGGGCAAGGTCATCGGCCTGCCGTCGGGAGCGACCCCGGTCGACTTCGCCTACGCCGTGCACACCGAGGTCGGACACCGCACGATGGGCGCCAAGGTCAACGGTCGCCTCGTGCCCCTCGAGAGCGTCCTGTCGAGTGGCGACGTCGTCGAGGTCTTCACCTCGAAGAACCCCGACTCGGGGCCGAGCCAGGACTGGCTCGCCTTCGTCAAGAGCCCCCGCGCCCGGAACAAGATCAGGCAGTGGTTCACGAAAGAACGCCGCGACGAGGCCATGGAGCAGGGCAAGGACGCCATCGCCCGTGCCATGCGGAAGCAGAACCTGCCGCTCCAGAAGCTGATGACACAGGACAGCATCGCCGAAGTCGCCGCCACCATGCGGTACGACGACGTGTCGAGTCTCTACGCGGCCGTCGGCGAGGGCCACATCTCGACCCAGTCCGTCATCGAGAAGATCCTCGCCGCGGTCCACACGCAGACCGAGGTCGACGAAGGCGAGTTCGAGTTCCCCAGCCAAGGTCGAGCTCGGCCGTTGCGCAACAGCGACTCGGGCGTGCTGGTCCGAGGGGCCCCGGACATCCTGGTGAAACTCGCCAAGTGCTGCACTCCCGTGCCGGGCGACCAGATCGTCGGATTCGTGACCCGAGGCCAGGGCGTCAGCGTCCACCAGGCGAACTGCCACAACGTCCAGGGCCTGTTGAAAGAGCCCGAGCGGATGATCGAGGTCGAATGGGCTCCGTCGTCCAAGAGCGTGTTCATGGTGCAGATCCAGATCGAGGCCCTCGATCGCAGCGGATTGCTGTCGGACGTCACCCGGGTCCTGAGCGAGCACCACGTCAACATCCTGTCGGCGAGCGTCTCGACCTCTGACGAACGCCTGGCCCTCAGCCGCTTCGTGTTCGAGATGGGGGACACCACCCACCTCGATCGCGTCCTGAACGCGGTCCGACGCATCGACGCCGTGTACGACGTCTACCGGGTCAGCGCCGGCTGAGACGCTGCCTCCGCCGACCGACCGGGTGCGTCTGCGTCTCGTCGCACCTCGTCATCGGCGCGGGCCGCGTCGGCGACGACTGGACAGACTCGATCGAGTCGCTCCACGGTCCGCGTTCGGTGGGGGAGCCGTCCACGTCGATCGAGGACGGCGATCGCGTCGGCGTACGTCACGCCCTGCTGAGACGCGACGTCCCGCGCGGCCGTCTCGTCCTCAGACGCCCAGCCCTCACAGCGAGCGAGGTCGACGACGGTCCGGGCCGGTGTGGTGACGGCCACACCATGGACGGTGACGATCTCGCCCTCGTCGATGACGACCTGTCGGACGATCGAACCCCGACCACGATGCTTCACCCGCGCCGGCGACACCACCAGACCCGAGTGGGGGAGTGGTGCCGGGCCTCGGGCACCCCAGACCCAGGCGGCACTCCGTTCGGCCGCGACGACTCCGGCGCCGAGGGCGATCCCGATCGCGATCGCCCGGCCCCCGGCGTCGTCGATCTCGGCGACGCTGCGCCACGAGCCACCGACCGCGTAGACCTGCCCGTCCAGTGCAGCCGCACGCAGTTCGGGTTCGGGCAGGTCGTCGTGGGTCAGGACCAGGGGGAGACGAGCAGGCATGCACCCAGCCTGGCCGACCCTGCCGACGACGACGAACCGCCCGGCCCTCCCTGTGGAGAATCGGACGGTTCGCGACGTCGGTGGGCGGTCGGCCCCTGACGGTCAGCCCAGGGCGTCGAGCCAGACCTTCCGGGCGTCCAGAGCTTCACGAGCCTCTCTGACACGACGAGCGTCGCCGCTGGCCTCGGCCGTCGCGAGTTCGTCCTCGAGCTTGCTGATGGCGTCGTGCAGTTGGCTCGCGAGCCCCTGGGACCGTGCCTGGCGTTCGGGGTTGTTCTTCTCCCAGAACTGCTCGTCGAGCTGACGCACGTGGGACTCGACCTTGCGGAGGCGATCCTCGACCACCCGGACCTGCTCGCGAGGAACGCGACCGATCTCGTCCCATCGCAGCTGGATCGAGGTGAGGGCCTCGCGCGCCGGGACCCGGTCCGTGACCGTCAGGATCTTCTCGGCCTCGGTGAGCAGCTCGAGTTTCTGTTCGAGGTTGCCCTCGTACTCGGCGGTGTCCTGCGCGACGACCTCGGACTTGGCTGCGTAGAGGACGTCGCCTGCACGCTTGAACTTCGCCCAGAGGGCGTCGTCGTACTTCTTCCCGGCGCGGCCGGCGCGCTTCCAGTCGTCGAGCAGCCCCCGGTAGGCCGAGATGCCGTCGACACCCTTCGGCGCCAGGGCCTCGGCCGATTCGACGAGGGCTTGCTTGCGCTGACGAGCGTCACGGTGGGTCGCGTCGAGTTCGGCGTAGAAGGCCTTGCGGTGCTGGTCGATGGTGGTGCGCGCAGCACGGAATCGTTTCCAGAGGTCGTTGCCCTCGCCCTTCGGGATGCGAGGACCGTCCTGTTGATGCTTCTGCCACCGGGCGAAGATGTCGTCGAGGGTGGCCGTGACCTGCTTCCACTGGACGCGGGCGGGGTCCTGGGCCGCCAGGGCCTCGGCCTCCGTGACGAGAGCGGTGCGGTAGGCGACCGCTTCGGTGAGGGCCTTCTGTGCCTCGGCGCTCTGCTGTTGCGTCAGCTCGTCGACCGTGGAGTCGAGTGCCGACACCCGAAGGCGCAGGGCCTCGAGATCCCCGACCGCGCTCGGTTCGACGAGCTGCTCGCGCAGGTGGGTGACCGTCTTGACGACGTCGCCCGCCGATGCGCCGCGTTTGATGCGCTGCTCGAGCAACGTCACCTGCCCGGCGAGTTCGATGAACTTGCGTTCGTAGTACGCGAGAGCCTCGGCGGGCGTCGCGTCGGGGTACTGCCCCACGGCGCGTTCGCCGTCGCCCTCGCGGACGTAGACCGTGCCGTCGTCGGCGACGCGGCCCCAGGGTGCCTGATCGTCAGTAGCCACTTTTATCCCTTGCTGAACGTGCTCGTCGCGGGACCAGGACAGGCCACCACGATGGGTGCTCAGCCTATTGCACAGCGGACGGCGGCGGACTACTCGATGGTCGCGCCCGTGATCGTCGTCGGCACGACGGGAGCGCCGTCGGTCTCGCTCGTACCGGGAGTCAGGCCCGCGTCCGTGATCTGCGCCTCGAGCTGGTCGAGTCCGCTCGTGACGCGTCCGACCACGGTGTAACCACCCGTCGAGCCGTCGAGGGTGGTGTCGCCGTAGGTGATGAAGAACTGCGTCGACTGCGAGTACGGATCGGTGCTCCGAGCCATGGCGATCGTCCCCGTCGGGTACACGCCGTCCGACGGGACGTTCTCGAGTGGGCCGAAGGTGAAACCGGCGTCGCCCGTCCCGTCGCCGTTGGCGGACCCGCACTGGATGAACTTCGCCGTCGCGGCGTCGCTCATGCGGTGGCAGGTCGTCCCCGTGTAGAAGCCCTTCTGGATGAGGTCGATGACGACGCTCGACGCCTGCGGGGCCTTCGCCCCGTCCAGTTCGATCCCGAGCTCGACGCCGTCGTTGAGCGTGAGGCCGCCCGTCCAGGAGCGGCCGTCGGCGATCGCCTCGCTGGGCACGTCCCCGACGTTCTCGCCGGCGGCGGGCGTCGAGGAGGCGCTGGGCGCGTCAGACGGAGCGGCCGCGGGGGCACCGGGACCGCTGGTCGACCAGAACACCTCGGACACGGCCGCGACTCCGACCACGACCACGACGGCGGTCACGGCGAGGACGTTGTCCCGACGGCGTCGGGCGACCTGCGTCGCGTGCACCTGCTGACGAGCGGTGTACCTGCGGAGCCGGTCCCGGCTCTCACGGTCCGGGTTCTTGCTCGGTGCCACGGGTCCTCCAGCTCGGTGATGTCCAGCCTGCACTGTATCGGAGGGCCGGTCTAGCATGGGTCACCATGAGCCCGCTCCCGCAGAGCTCGACCCCTCTCGCGGTCCGCATGCGTCCCACCACCCTCGACGAGGTCGCCGGTCAACGGCACCTCTTGCGGCCCGGCTCGCCTCTGGTCACCCTGGCGTCCGACACGGGTGCCGACCAGGGGGCCGTCTCCGTCATCCTCTGGGGTCCGCCGGGTACGGGGAAGACCACCCTCGCCCAGGCCATCGCCCGCAGCTCCGGCCGACAGTTCATCGAGCTGTCAGCCGTGACCGCGGGAGTCAAGGACGTCCGACAGGTGATGGAGAAGGCCCTGTCGAACCGGGACCTCTACGGCACGACGACCGTGCTCTTCCTCGACGAGATCCATCGCTTCACCAAGGCGCAGCAGGACGCCCTGCTGCCCGGCGTCGAGAACGGCTGGGTCATCCTCATCGCCGCCACCACCGAGAACCCGTCCTTCTCGGTCATCACGCCTCTGCTGTCCCGTTCGCTCCTGCTGACGCTCGAACAGCTCAGCGACGACGACCTGGCCCAGTTGGTTCAGCGGGCGGTCGGCGACCCCCGCGGTCTCGACGGATCCGTGCGCCTCGACGACGAAGCCCTGGCCACCATCGTCCGACTGGCCTCCGGTGACGCCCGACGTGCGCTCACGGCCCTCGAGGCGTCCGCCCAGTCGGCGTGGGCCACGAAGCTCGAGGCCGACGCGGTGCCGACGGCCTCGGCCGACGACGCGTCCGACGCCGACTTCGACCCCGACGCCGAGTACGACGAGAACGATCCCGACGACGACCGTCCGACGATCACGTCGGAGATCGTCGCCCAGTCGGTCGACCGGGCGTTGCTGCGGTACGACCGCAACGGCGACGAGCACTACGACGTCATCAGCGCCTTCATCAAGTCCATCCGGGGGTCCGACGTCGACGCGTCGCTCCATTACCTCGCCCGCATGATCGAGGCGGGTGAGGACCCCCGCTTCATCTGCCGTCGGATCATCGTGTCGGCCGGTGAAGACATCGGCATGGCCGATCCGAACGCACTCACCGTCGCGGTCTCGGCCGCGACCGCCGTGCAGATGATCGGCATGCCCGAGGGACGCATCCCGATGGCCGAGGCCGTCGTCTACCTGGCGACCGCACCCAAGTCGAACCGGTCCTACTCCGCCCTCGACGCCGCGATCGCGGACGTCCGGGCCGGCAAGGCGGGCCGCGTGCCCAAGCACCTGCGCGACGCCCATTACCCCGGGGCCCGACGCCTCGGCCACGGGAAGGGCTACCGCTACGCCCACGACTCCGAGTTCGGGGTGGTCGAGCAGCAGTACCTCCCCGACGAACTCGTCGGCCACGAGTACTACGATCCCACCGCCAACGGCAACGAACGCGACGTGGCGGCCCGTCTCGAGAAGCTGCGCCGGATCACCCGGGGGCACTGACGCCACGATCGCTGGCTGCTCGCATCGGCGCCCGGGCTCCTGTATGCTCGGGGGGTTGCCTGTTCTCGGGCGTCGACGCGCGGCTGCTGACGACGACCCGATCAAGGTGCGACGACCTGTAGCCGGTCGCCACCGCGGCACTCACCCCTCTTGTTACGCCGCCCGGCGCTCGCGCGCTGGGGCGGTCCCTGACGAACCATCGACAAGAAAAAGGAACAAGTGTCCACCAAGTCACGTACCCGCAGCAAGACCCGTCTCTCGCGTGCCCTCGGCATCGCCCTGACCCCGAAGGCTGCTCGTTACCTCGAGAAGCGCCCCTACGCTCCCGGCGAGCACGGCCGCACCAAGCGCAAGACCGACAGCGACTACGCCGTCCGTCTGCGTGAGAAGCAGCGCCTGCGCGCCCAGTACGGCATCCGCGAGGCCCAGCTCAAGATCGTCTTCAACGAGGCTCGCAAGGCTTCGGGCCTGACCGGTGAGAACCTGGTCGAGCTCCTCGAGACCCGTCTCGACGCCCTCGTCCTCCGTGCCGGCTTCGCCCGCACGACGGCCCAGGCCCGTCAGATGGTCGTCCACCGCCACATCCTGGTGGACGGCAAGCTCGTCGACCGCCCGTCGTTCCGCGTCAAGCCGGGTCAGATGATCCACGTCAAGGAGCGCAGCGAGAAGACCGAGCCCTTCCAGGTCGCCGCGGCCGGCGGTCACGTCGACCTGCTGCCCAAGGTGCCCGGTTACCTCGAGGTCGAGATCGACAAGCTGCAGGCCCGCCTCGTGCGTCGCCCGAAGCGCGTCGAGGTCCCGGTGACCTGCGAGGTCCAGCTCGTCGTCGAGTACTACGCCGCGCGCTAGAACTCGTCACCCCGTCAGGAGCGGGCCACGGTCGTGGCCCGCTCCTTTCGCGTTCCCGGGGCCGGGTAAGCTGTCGAGTCGTCGCGCTCGCACGTCGCGGCACCAGCCCCAAGAGGAGTCCCCGTGAAGAGCCTGTTCCTGCTCGCCGTCGGTGTCGTCGGCGGCTTCGCCGTCGCCCACCAGTTCAACAAGACATCTCGGGGTCAGCAGTTCTTCGGCGACCTCGACGGCAACGTGAAGTCGTTCCGTGCCGCCGTGGTCGACGGTTACAAGGCCCGCGAAGCCGAACTGCGTTCCGACCGCGACGAGTCCTGAGTGCGCCGCCGCGCCTCCTCGTCCTGACACACGACCAACCCACCCTCGGGAGAACCATGCAGACCGCCGAAATCCGCCGCCGTTGGCTCGACTACTTCGGCGATCGGGGCCACACCGTCGTCCCGTCCGCGTCCCTGGTCAGCGACGATCCCAGCCTGCTCTTCACGGTCGCGGGCATGGTCCCGTTCATCCCGTACCTCACGGGGCTCGTCCCGACGCCGTACCCGCGTGCCACCAGCGTCCAGAAGTGCATCCGCACCAACGACATCGAAGAGGTCGGCAAGACGCCGCGGCACGGCACGTTCTTCCAGATGAACGGCAACTTCTCGTTCGGCGACTACTTCAAGGAAGAGGCGATCGGTTACGCCTGGGAGCTCCTGACCTCGAGCGAGGCCGACGGAGGACTCGCGTTCTCGCCCGACGACCTCTGGGTGACGGTGTACGAAGAGGACGACGAGGCCATCGCCCTCTGGAAGAAGGTCGCCGGTCTGCCCGACGAGCGCATCCAGCGACTCGGCAAGGACTCCAACTACTGGCACACCGGCCAGCCGGGGCCCGCAGGTCCGTGCTCGGAGATCTTCTTCGACCGTGGTCCCGCCTACGGTGCCGACGGTGGCCCGGCGACGGACGACGACCGTTACGTCGAGATCTGGAACCTCGTGTTCATGCAGTACCAGATCGAGAACGTGCGCTCGAAGGTCGACTTCGACATCGTCCGCGAGCTGCCGAACAAGAACATCGACACCGGCATGGGTCTCGAGCGCGTGGCGTTCCTCAAGCAGGGCGTCGACAACATGTACGAGATCGACCAGGTGCGCCCCGTCCTCGACAAGGCCGCCGAGCTGTCGGGACGGCGATACGGAGCCGTCCACGACGACGACGTGCGGATGCGGGTCATCGCCGACCACGTCCGCAGTTCGCTCATGTTGATGTCCGACGGGGTCCGCCCGTCCAACGAGGGTCGGGGCTACATCCTCCGCCGCCTCCTGCGCCGCACGGTCCGGTCGATGCGCTTGCTCGGCGTCGACGGCCCCACGTTCCCCTCGCTCTTCCCCGAGTCCCGCGACGCGATGAAGGCCGCCTACCCCGAGGTCGAGACCGACTACGAGCGCATCTCGCGCCTGGCCTACGCCGAGGAGGAGACCTTCCTCCGCACCCTGGCCGCCGGGACTAACATCCTCGACATCGCCGTCGACGACACGAAGCAGCGTGCCTCGGCGGGCACGACCCCGCAGCTGCAGGGCGACACGGCGTTCCTCCTGCACGACACCTTCGGGTTCCCCATCGACCTGACGCTCGAGATCGCGGAAGAGAGCGGTCTGACGGTCGATCGCGAGGCATTCGACCGACTCATGTCCGAGCAGCGTGCCCGGGCGAAGGCCGATGCCAAGTCCCGGAAGGTGGCCCTGGCCGACCTGAGCGTCTACAGCGCGTTCAGGGCCCAGGGCGAGACGGTCTTCACCGGCTACGACGAGCTCGACACCGAGACGCGCGTGCTGGGCCTGATCGTCGACGGGGCCGACGTCGACCGGGCAGTGGCGGGTGACATCGCCGAGGTGATCCTCGCCGAGACCTCTCTGTACGCCGAGTCCGGCGGTCAAGAAGCCGACTCGGGCCGCATCGTCGGCGTGGGCTTCGACCTCGAGGTCCTCGACGTGCAGAAGCCCGTCAAGGGGCTGATCAGCCACCGCGTCCAGGTGACGTCCGGCGAGGTGGGGGTCGGCGACACGGCGACCAGCGTGGTCGACCCGGCCTACCGCCGCGGCGCGACGCAGGCGCATTCGGCGACGCACCTGATCCACGCCGCCCTCCGGGAGGTGCTCGGCCCGGAGGCGCACCAGGCGGGGTCGTACAACAAGGCCGGATACATGCGGCTCGACTTCAACTGGAACCAGGCGCTGAGCCCGCAGACACGCTCCGAGATCGAGGAGATCGCGAACAACGCCATCCGCGACGACCTGCAGGTCGTCACCCGCGAGATGCCCCTCGACGACGCCCGCGCGCTGGGCGCCATGGCGCTGTTCGGTGAGAAGTACGGCGAGACGGTCCGCATGGTCGACATCGGTGGTCCCTGGTCGCGCGAGCTCTGCGCGGGCACCCACGTCTCGACCAGCTCGCAGGTCGGCCTCATCAACCTCGTCAGCGAGAGCTCGGTGGGGTCGACCAACCGCCGCGTCGAGTCCCTCGTCGGCATGGACGCATTCCGTGACTTCGCCGCCGAGCGGGCTCTCGTGTCCCAACTGACCTCGTCGCTCAAGACTCCCCGTGATCAGCTGGCCGACCGCATCGGCGACCTGGTCACGAGCCTCCGGACGGCAGAGAAGAAGATCGCCGAGTTCGAGTCCGCCCGCCTCGCCACCCGCGTCCCGGCGCTGGCCGAGACGGCGAGTCGGATCGGCGACCTCACGGTCGTCGCCGAATCGGTCGGGTCGCTCGCTTCGACCGACGACCTGCGGTCGCTCGCCCTGTCGGTCCGCGAACGCCTGGGCGCGTCCAGCGCCTCGGTCGTCGCCCTGGCAGCCGACGTCGCGGGCAAGCCCGCCGTGATCGTGGCCACCACGGACGGCGCGCGTCAGGCCGGCGTCAAGGCCGGCCGTCTCGCCAAGGGCGCCGCCGCGGCTCTCGGTGGCGGGGGCGGCGGCAAGGACGACCTCGCCCAGGGCGGCGGATCCGACGTCTCGGCCATCCCCACCGCGCTGGCCGGCATCGTCGCCGAGCTCGGGTCCTGAGGACGCTCGTGCGGCGCGGAGTCCGGATCGGCATCGACGTGGGCAAGGCCCGGGTCGGTGTCGCCCGCACCGATCCCGACGGTCTGCTCGCCACCCCGGTCGAGACGCTGGCGCGTTCGGCCGACGGCGTGGCCGACATCGGTGCCGTCCGCGACCTGGTCGCCGGACTCGACGCGCTCGAGGTGATCGTCGGGCTGCCCATCGCCCTCTCGGGTCGCGACACGGCCTCCACCCAGGACGCGCGGGACTTCGCCGCGGCCGTCGCCCGGGCCGTGGCCGTGCCCGTGCGCCTCGTCGACGAGCGCCTGTCGACCGTGAGCGCCCAGGGCGCCCTCCGAGCATCGGGCCGGAAGGGCAGGAGCCAGCGGTCCGTCATCGACCAAGTGGCCGCTGTTATCATCGTCCAGCACGCGCTCGACCTCGAGCGCTCGAGCGGTCGACCGCCCGGGCGGATGGTCGACGTGACCCGAGAGGCGAGCGGCGACGGTGCCGCGCCCGCCACCGACGAGAGACAGTGATTCGTGGCCGACGAACCCGACTGGGACGACATCTTCGCGTCCCAACCCCAGAACGACCGCCCTGCCGACACCTCCGGACGACGACGGGGTGATCCGGGTGACGGTCGACCGGGCGACGCCGACGGTGCACCCCTCCGCCGCACCACCCACGTCGACGCCCCCGCCCTGTCCCGCCGCGAACAGCGTGAGCGCGAGCGACAGACCGAACCCGGCGTCGTTCCCCCCTCCGACGGTGGGGGTGACCGCCCCCGCGGACGCACGACGCGCGAACCGCGTGAACGGCGTTCCAAGAAGGGCCCGATCGTCCTCGCGTCCATCCTCGTGCTCGTCCTGGCCGGCGGAACCGCCGGCGTCGCCGCCGCCTGGGGGCAGGTGCAGCCCCTGATCGCCAAGTTCACGGGTGACGACGAACCAGCCGACTACGCCGGCAGCGGGAACGGCACGCCCGTCGAGTTCGCCATCGTCTCGGGTCAGGTCGGCTCCGACATCGCGCAGAACCTCGCGGACGCGGGCGTCACGCAGAGCTACGAGTCGGCCTACTCGCTCCTCCTGTCCAACCCGTCGATGACCTTCCAACCGGGCACCTACACCCTGCAGCAGCAGATGAGCGCCCAGTCGGCCCTCGATGCACTGCAGGACAGCGCCAACCGCATCACCAACAAGGTCGTCATCCCCGAGGGGACCGTGGCGGCGGACGTCTACGAACTCCTGGCCACCGCGACGTCGATCCCCATCGCCGACGTCCAGGCCGCCGCTGCGGACTACACGACGTTCGGGCTGCCCGCCGAGGCCACGAGCCTCGAGGGATGGCTCTTCCCGGCGACCTACGAACTCGACCCGGGCAAGACCGCCCACGACTACCTGCAGGACATGGTGACGACCATGACCCAGCACCTGCAGTCCGCCGGCGCACAGCCCGCCGACTACCAGAACACCATCGTCTTCGCGTCGCTCGTCCAGAAAGAGGCCGGTCTGGCCGACGACTACCCGAAGGTCGCGCGGGTCTTCCAGAACCGTCTCGACCAGGGCATGCTCCTCCAGTCCGACGCGACGGTGGCCTACGGCACCGGCAACACCCACCGGGTCACGACGACCGACGAAGAGCGCGGTGACGCGAACAACGCCTACAACACCTACGTCCACGAGGGTCTGCCGGTCGGGCCGATCTCGAACCCCGGTGATCTCGCCCTGAACGCCGCCCTCAAGCCGGCCGACGGGACCTGGCTCTACTTCGTCACGGTCGATCTCGACTCGGGCGAGACGGCGTTCTCGACCACGTTCGCGGAGCACCAGGCCGCGGTCAAGCAGTGGCAGGCCTGGATGCGGGAGCACCCCGAGTACCAGTGACCGACCCATGGGACCCCTGGGCAGACCCACCGGTCCCGAGGGGCCGATCGACCGTCACACGGTCGGTCGGCCCCTCTCTCTGTGGGAAGATCGACACCATGCTTCGTTGGTTGACCGCTGGAGAATCTCACGGGCCCGAGCTCGTCGCCGTCCTCGAAGGGCTGCCGGCCGGCGTGCCGGTGTCGCTCGACGCGATCCGTGCCGACCTCGCCCGACGCAAACTGGGCTACGGCCGCGGTTCCCGCATGAAGTTCGAGCAGGACGAACTCAACATCTCGGGCGGCGTCCGTCACGGTTTGACCATGGGCAGCCCCGTGGCCCTGCGGATCGGCAACACCGAATGGCCGAAGTGGGTCGAGGTGATGAACCCCGAGCCCGTCGAGGTGAGTGAGGCCTCCCGGGGGCGGAGCGCACCCCTCACCCGACCCCGTCCCGGCCACGCCGACCTCGTCGGCATGCAGAAGTACGACTTCGACGAGGCCCGTCCCATCCTCGAGCGGGCGAGCGCACGCGAGACGGCAGCGCGCGTCGCGCTCGGAGCCGTCGCCCGGTCGTTCCTCGCCGAGCTCGGCATCGAGCTCGTCAGCCACACCCTGTCGATCGGGCCCGTGCGCGTGCCCGACGGCAGCCCGGTGCCCGTCCCGACGGACGTGGACCGTCTCGACGACGACCCGTTGCGCTGCTTCGACCAGGCGACCAGCGCCCTCATGGTCGACGAGGTCGAGGCCGCCAAGAAAGACGGCGACACCCTGGGCGGCGTCGTCGAGGTGCTCGCCTACGGGGTGCCGCCCGGGCTCGGTTCGCACGTCCAGTGGGACCGTCGTCTCGACTCGCAGCTGGCCGCCGCGTTGATGGGCATCCAGGCGATCAAGGGAGTCGAGGTCGGCGACGGCTTCGAGACCACCCGGAGGCGCGGTTCCGTCGCCCACGACGAGCTCCACCGCACGGGAGGGGTCATCTCGCGTGACACCGACCGAGCCGGCGGCACCGAGGGGGGCATGAGCACCGGCACGGTCCTCCGCGTGCGTGCCGGCATGAAGCCCATCGCGACCGTGCCCCGGGCGCTGGCCACCGTCGACGTCACGAGCGGCGAAGAGAGCAAGGCGCACCACCAGCGATCGGACGTCTGCGCGGTCCCGGCCGCCGGCGTCGTCGCCGAGTCGATGGTCGCCCTCGTCCTCGCGAACTCGATCCTGGAGAAGTTCGGCGGCGACTCGCTGGGCGAGACGGCGCGCAACCTGCGGGGCTACCTCGACGCCATCCCCGAGAACCTGCGGACTCAGCCGGCGTCCGCCGCCGAGTGACGGTCGCGCGGCCGGTCGTCCTGATCGGGCCCATGGGGGCGGGCAAGACGAGCATCGGCAAGAAGCTCTCCCGTCGTCTCGGCGTCCCGTTCGTCGACAGCGACCGTCTCGTCGTCCGGCGGCACGGGCCCATCGCCGACCTGTTCGACCGTCACGGCGAGGCCCACTTCCGGGCACTCGAACACGAGGCCGTGGTCGAGGCCCTGACCGGCGACGGGGTGGTGTCGCTGGGTGGGGGAGCCGTCCTCGACGAACGCACGCGCGCCTCCTTGTCCGGGTTGCCCGTCGTCCTGCTGACCGTGACGGCGGAGGCCGTCGAGTCGAGGCTGGCCGGGAGCACCCGGCCGCTGCTGCAGAGAGGCGGGATCGAGGCCTGGCGGGCCATCGCCGCCGAGCGCGATCCGGTCTACCGGGCACTGGCGTCCGCCGTGTTCGACACGTCTAACCGACCCGTCTCGACCGTCGTCGACGACATCGAGACCTGGCTCGACTCCGAGAGAGGCACCGCATGACCGACGCGACCGACACCACCACCATCCACGTCGGGGGAGACGCCCCGTACGACGTCCTGATCGGTCGGGGCCTCACCGGCCACCTGCCGGCGGTCCTGCACCCGCAGACCAAGAAGGTCCTGATCGTCCACGCCCCCACCTTGGGCCGCAAGGCCGGAGAGGTGCGCGACGCCCTCGTGGCGGCCGGCTACGAGGCCCTCATCGCCGAGGTGCCCGACGCCGAGGACGCCAAGCGCGTCGAGGTCGCCGCCTTCTGCTGGCAGGTGCTGGGCCAGGCCGACTTCACCCGCACCGACGCCGTCATCGGTCTCGGCGGCGGGGCGATCACCGACCTGGCGGGCTTCGTCGCCGGCACCTGGCTCCGAGGCGTCCCGCTGGTCCAGATGCCGACCAGCGTGCTGGGGCTCGTCGACGCGAGCGTCGGCGGCAAGACCGGAGTGAACACGGCCGAGGGCAAGAACCTCGTCGGTGTCTTCCACCCGCCGGTGGCGGTGCTCGCCGACCTCGACCACCTCGACACGCTCTCGAAGAACGAGATCCTCGCCGGCTTCGCCGAGGTCGTGAAGGTCGGGTTCATCGCCGAACCCGAGATCCTCGACATCGTCGAGGCGGACGTCGACCGGGCGACCGACCCGACCACGCCGGAGTTCCGGCGGGTGGTCGAACTGGCGATCGGGCTGAAGGCCCGCGTCGTGGGCGAAGACCTCACCGAGCAGGGCCTGCGCGAGATCCTGAACTACGGCCACACCCTCGGCCACGCCGTCGAACACGCCGAGCGTTACCAGTGGCGCCACGGGGCTGCGGTGTCGGTGGGCATGGTGTTCGCCGCAGAACTCGCCCGCCTGACCGGCCGGCTGTCCGACGAGGCGGTCGACCGTCATCGCCGCATCCTCGAGTCGCTGACCCTTCCCGTGTCGTATCCGCTCGGGCGCTGGAACACCCTGCTCGCCACCATGCAACGGGACAAGAAGGCCCGCGCGGGCCTGTTGCGCTTCATCGTCCTGGACGAGATCGGTCGGCCCACCGTGCTGCAGGGGCCCGACCAGAGCCTGCTCTTCGCGGCGTACCAAGAGATCGGTTCGTAGCCCTTCGGCCCTTCGGGGCGTCCGCTACACTCGACGATGGCCGATTCCGGCCGACCTCCCACCACCCCGAACGGATCATCCGCGCATGGCGACTACCAACGACATCAAGAACGGTGCCGTCCTCAACCTCGACGGTCAACTCTGGAACGTCATCGAGTTCCAGCACGTCAAGCCGGGCAAGGGTGGCGCGTTCGTCCGCACCAAGATGAAGAACGTGATGTCGGGCAAGGTCGTCGACAAGACGTTCAACGCGGGCACCAAGATCGATTTCGCCAACGTGGACCGTCGTGAGTACACGTACCTCTACGCCGAGGCCGACGGCTACGTGTTCATGGACACGAGCGACTACGACCAGATCAACGTGCCCGCCACGATCGTCGGCGACGCGAAGAACTTCATGCTCGAGAACCAGAACGTGCAGATGGCCCTGCACGACGGCGACCCGCTGTACATCGAGTTGCCCGCCTCGGTCATCCTCGAGGTCACGTACACCGAGCCCGGCCTCCAGGGCGACCGCTCGACCGGCGGGACGAAGCCCGCCACCGTCGAGACCGGCTACGAGATCCAGGTACCGCTGTTCCTCGAGACCGGCACCAAGGTCAAGGTCGACACCCGCGACGGCGGCTACCTCGGCCGCGTCAACGACTAGTCGGTGAGCGCACGCACCAAGGCGCGCAAGCGCGCCCTCGACGTCCTGTACGTCGCCGACATCCGACAGATCAGCATGACCGACGCGCTCGTCGCCGAGACCCAGCGGGCCCTCGACCAGCCCGAGCGGGGATCGAGCTGGGGTTATGCGCGCGACATCGTGCAGGGCGTCATCGACCACCGCGACGAGATCGACGAACTGATCGAGACGTACTCGCAGGGCTGGACCCTCGCGCGCATGCCCACCCTCGACCGCGGCATCATCAGGATCGGCATCTGGGAGCTGCGTCACAACGACGAGATCCCCGACGCCGTGGCGATCAGCGAGGCCGTCGAACTGGCCCAGACCCTCAGCACCGACGACTCCGCCTCGTTCGTCAACGGACTGCTCGGTCGGATCGCGACCGCGGACTGACCGCCGACCGGCCGCCGTCGTCGCCGGCCGGCTCGTCGGGCGTCCGACGAACCGCTAGGGTTGAGCGACCCACACCGACATCCTTTAAATTCCGTCCCGAGAGGCGGGGAAGGAGGTCCGATTGAGCACCCGTACCGTGCTGAGTCAGGCTGACATCGCGCGTGCCCTCACGCGCATCTCGCACGAGATCCTCGAGTCGAACAAAGGTGCCGACGACCTGGTCGTCCTGGGCATCCCGACGCGGGGGGTCGTGCTCGCCGATCGGCTCGCCGCGACCCTCTCGTCCATCTCGGGCAGCACCGTTCCCGTGGGGTCGGTCGACGTGACGATGTACCGGGACGACCTCCGGCGCCAGCCCACCCGGTCGCCCCGACCCACCTCGGTGCCCTCCGGCGGCATCGACGGGAAGACCGTCGTCCTCGTCGACGACGTCCTCTACTCGGGGCGTACCATCCGTGCCGCGTTGGACGCCCTGAGCTCGATCGGCCGACCCCGGGCCGTTCGCCTCGCGGTCCTCGTCGATCGAGGCCACCGAGAACTGCCCATCCGTGCCGACTTCGTGGGCAAGAACCTGCCGACCTCGACCGTCGAGCGCATCTTCGTGCGACTGCACGGCGTCGACGACGACGAACTCGTCGCCATCGACGACGCCACGACCGCAGGAGGCGCGGGTGCCGCCTCCGCGCCCGTCACCACCCCGGGGGCGAACCGATGAGGCATCTGCTCAGCACCGCCGACCTCTCGCGCGACGACTCGATCCGCGTCCTCGACGTCGCGGAGGACATGGCGGACGTGGCCACCCGCGAGGTGCGCAAGCTGCCGACGCTCCGCGGCATCACGGTCGTCAACCTGTTCTACGAGGACAGCACCCGCACGCGCATCTCGTTCGAGGCCGCGGCCAAGCGGCTCAGTGCGGACGTCATCAACTTCGCCGCCAAGGGGTCGAGCGTCTCCAAGGGCGAGTCCCTGAAGGACACGGCCCAGACCCTCGCCGCCATGGGGGCCGACGGCATCGTGATCCGCCACCCGTCGAGCGGCGCACCTCGTGTGCTGGCCGACAGCGGCTGGGTGGACGCCGGCATCGTCAACGCCGGCGACGGCACCCACGAACACCCCACGCAGGCCCTGCTCGACGCGTTCACGATCCGCCGGCGCGTCCACGGCGCGGCGAGCCGGGGGCGCGACCTCGACGGCGTCGAGGTGATGATCGTCGGTGACATCCTGCACTCGCGGGTGGCCCGTTCCAACGCGTGGTTGTTGCGGACGCTCGGGGCGCACGTCACGGTGGTCGCGCCTCCCACGCTGATCCCGGTGGACGTCAGCCGCTTCGGCGTCTCCGTCCGCTACGACCTCGACGAGGCCCTGGCCGAGGTGCGACCGGACGTCGTCATGATGCTGCGCATCCAACAGGAGCGCATGAACGACGCGTTCTTCCCCAATCCCCGCGAGTACGCCCGGTCCTGGGGGCTGGGTGCGATGCGGTTCCGGGCTCTGCCCGAGTCCACGCTCGTCATGCACCCCGGCCCGATGAACCGCGGCCTCGAGATCAGCGACGAGGCCGCCGACTCGCCGCGGTCCACCGTCCGTGAGCAGGTCACGAACGGCGTGGCCGTCCGCATGGCCGTGCTCTACCTCACCCTCGCCGGCGACCGGGAGGACGCATCGTGACCACCACCCACCTCATCCGGGGCGCCGAGACCGTCGACGGCACCCGCACCGACGTCGTCGTCCGTGACGGCGTCGTCGCCGAACTCGGCACCGGCCTCACCGCCGCCGGTGCGACGGTCACCGACGCCGACGGCCTGCTCCTGCTCCCCGGCCTCGTCGACCTCCACACCCACCTGCGCGAGCCGGGGGGCGAGGGCAGCGAGACCGTCCTGACCGGATCCCGCGCAGCGGCCGCCGGCGGGTACACCGCGGTCAACGCCATGGCGAACTCGTCGCCGGTGGCCGACACCGCGGGGGTCGTCGAACAGGTGCAGGCGCTGGGGGAGCGGGCCGGCTTCGTGACCGTCCGCCCGATCGGTGCCGTGAGCCAGGGGCTGAAGGGGACCCACCTCTCCGAGATCGGTGCCATGGCCCGCTCGCGGGCCGCCGTCCGGGTCTTCTCCGACGACGGTTCCTGCGTCGCCGACCCGCTGCTCATGCGTCGGGCCCTCGAGTACATCAAGGGGTTCGGGGGAGTCCTCGCCCAGCACGCCCAGGAGCCGAGGCTCACGGAGGGCGCCCAGATGAACGAGGGCGCACTGTCGGCCGAACTGGGCCTGGGAGGCTGGCCCGCGGTCGCCGAAGAGGCCATCATCGCCCGCGACGTCCTGCTCGCCGACCACGTCGGCGCCCGACTGCACGTCTGCCACGTGTCGACGGCGGGCAGCGTCGAGGTCATCCGCTGGGCCAAGTCGCGCGGCATCGAGGTCACGGCCGAGGTGACGCCGCACCACCTCCTGCTGACGGAGGACCTCGTGTCGGGTTACGACTCACGGTTCAAGGTCAATCCGCCGCTGCGTCGCTCGGAAGACGTCGAGGCGTTGCGTGCCGCCCTGGCCGACGGCACGATCGACATCGTGGCCACCGACCACGCCCCGCACACGTCCGAGGCCAAGTGCTGCGAGTGGGATGCGGCCGCGAACGGCATGGTCGGCCTCGAGTCGGCCCTGTCGGTCGTCCACCACACGATGGTCGACACCGGGCTCGTCGGCTGGGCCGACGTCGCCCGCGTCATGTCGATCGCCCCGGCCGAGATCGGGCAGGTCGCGGGCCACGGCCGTCCCCTCGCCGTGGGCGAGCCCGCCGAGCTCACGCTCTACGATCGTGGGGTGACCCGCACGTTCTCGACCGAGCACCTCGCGGGCAAGAGCCGCAACTCGCCCTACCTCGGTCGCGTCCTGCCCGGACAGGTGCGGGCGACCTTCCACCAGGGCTACGCGACGGTGGTCGACGGGAACGTCGTCGAGAGCGAGGTCGTCGCCCACGCGGCTCGACTCGTCGACAGCGCCGCCGCCCTCGCCGCCTCCGAGGGGACGCCCGCCCGATGAGCCAGTGGATCATCGCCGCGCTCATCCTCGTCGGCGTCGGACTGCTGATCGGTCTGATGGCCCGCTCCTGGCGCGCCAGGGGGCGGCGTCAGTCCGACATCCCCGCGCCCGACCGGGCGCCCGACGACCTCTCGGCCCCCGTCCTCGCCGTCGACGCCCTCTACGTCGCCACGTCACGGGGCGGTGACCCGCTCGACCGCGTCGTCGTGCACGGCCTCGGGTTCCGCGGTCGGGCGATCGTGTCCGTCCACGCCGAGGGCGTGCGCCTCGAGATCGCGGGCGAACCGGCCGTGCTGATCCGCGCCTCCTCGTTGCGGGGGGTCGACCGTGCGACCTGGACAATCGACCGCGTCGTCGAGCGGGACGGCCTCGTCGTCGTCGGCTGGCGCCTCGGCGACGTCGACCTCGACACCTACCTGCGCATCACCGACGACCCGGCACCCGTCGTCGCCGCGATCCGCCCCCTCGTCCCCACGGCCCCCGGGGCCGGCACCACCAAGGAGAAGACCATTGACTGACGCCTCCACCACCGAGAGGGCCGTGCTGGTCCTCGCCGACGGCACCCGCTACACGGGTCGTGCCTACGGCGCCGTCGGACGCACCCTCGGCGAGGTCGTCTTCGCGACCGGCATGACCGGCTACCAGGAGACCCTCACCGACCCGTCGTACGCCGGGCAGATCGTCGTCATGACGGCACCGCACATCGGCAACACGGGCGTGAACGACACCGACCCCGAGTCACGCCGCATCTGGGTCGCCGGGTACGTCGTGCGGGACGCGAGCCGGGTGGTCTCGAACCACCGGGCGCAGGGCAGCCTCGACGACCAGCTCGTCGCCGACGGCATCGTCGGCATCCGCGGCATCGACACCCGCGCCGTCACGCGCCGTCTGCGCGAGGTCGGCTCGATGAAGGGCGGGGTCTTCAGCGGTCCCGACGCGGAGCTCGACCCCGACGAGCAGCTGTCCCTCGTCACCGCCGGGGCCGACATGCGCGGCCTTAACCTCTCGAGCCAGGTGTCGACGGTCGAGCCGTACGTCCTGCACGCCGAGGGCGACCGCATCGGCTCCGTCGCGGTGCTCGACCTGGGCGTGAAGACCTCGACGCTCCGCTACCTCGCGCAGCGCGGCTTTGAGGTGCACGTGCTGCCGCAGTCCACGACCCTGGACGAGCTCCGTGCTCTCGCCCCCGACGCCCTCTTCTACTCGAACGGCCCGGGCGACCCGGCGGCGAGCGACTCCCAGGTCGAACTGCTGCAGGGTGCCCTGCGGGACGGGCTGCCCTACTTCGGCATCTGCTTCGGCAACCAGCTGTTCGGCCGGGCCCTGGGTTTCGGCACGTACAAGTTGCCCTTCGGCCACCGCGGCATCAACCAACCCGTGCTCGACAAGACGACGAACAAGGTCGAGATCACCAGCCAGAACCACGGCTTCGCGGTCGACGCACCCATCGACGGCGTCCTCGACTCCCCGGCCGGCTTCGGTCGGGTCGAGGTCAGCCACTACAGCCTGAACGACCAGGTCGTCGAGGGCCTCCGTGCCCTCGACATCCCCGCGTTCTCGGTGCAGTACCACCCCGAGGCCGCCGCGGGCCCCCACGACAGCAACCACCTCTTCGACCGCTTCCGCGAGGCGGTCGTCGCCCGCACGAACGGCCAGGCCGTCGACTTCGGCTCCGACATCGAAAGCAGCAACTGATGCCCAAGCGTGACGACATCAACTCCGTCCTCGTGATCGGCTCCGGGCCGATCGTCATCGGCCAGGCGGCCGAGTTCGACTACTCGGGCACCCAGGCGTGCCGCGTGCTGCGTGAAGAAGGGGTCCGGGTCATCCTCGTCAACCCGAACCCGGCCACGATCATGACCGACCCCGACTTCGCCGACGCGACGTACATCGAGCCCATCACGTCCGAGGTGCTCGAGGCGATCATCGTGAAGGAGCGCCCCGACGCGATCCTGCCCACCCTCGGCGGGCAGACGGCCCTGAACGCCGCCATCGCCCTCGACGAAGAAGGCATCCTCGCCAAGCACGGCGTCGAGTTGATCGGCGCCAAGGTCGAGGCCATCCAGAAGGGCGAGGACCGCCAGCTCTTCAAGAAGCTCGTGCTGGAGTCCGGTGCCGACGTCGCCAAGTCGTACATCGCCACGACGGTCGACCAGGCCGTCGAGTACGCCGAAGACCTCGGGTACCCGCTGGTCATCCGGCCCTCGTTCACCATGGGCGGGCTCGGATCGGGCTTCGCCTACACCCGTGACGAGCTCGTCCGCATGGTCACGGACGGCCTGCACCAGAGCCCGACCACCGAGGTGCTCCTCGAGGAGAGCATCCTCGGCTGGAAGGAGTACGAGCTCGAGATGATGCGGGACACGGCCGACAACACGGTCGTGGTCTGCTCGATCGAGAACGTCGACCCCGTCGGCGTCCACACCGGCGACTCGATCACCGTCGCCCCGGCGCTCACCCTGACCGACCGCGAGTACCAGAACCTGCGCGACATCAGCATCGACATCATCCGTCGCGTGGGCGTCGACACGGGCGGCTGCAACATCCAGTTCGCGGTGGACCCCGCGGACGGCCGCGTCATCGTCATCGAGATGAACCCCCGCGTGTCGCGCTCGAGCGCCCTGGCGTCGAAGGCGACCGGCTTCCCGATCGCCAAGATCGCGGCGAAGCTCGCCCTCGGGTACCGTCTCGACGAGATCCCGAACGACATCACGAAGGTGACCCCCGCCTCCTTCGAGCCGACGCTCGACTACGTCGTCGTCAAGGTGCCCCGGTTCGCCTTCGAGAAGTTCCCGGCGGCCGACACGACGCTGACCACGACGATGAAGAGCGTGGGCGAGGCCATGGCCCTCGGCCGCAACTTCACGCAGGCGCTGCAGAAGTCGCTCCGGTCGCTCGAGAAGCGTGGCTCGAGCTTCCACTGGCAGGGCGAGCCCGGAGACGAGGAGGCGCTGCTCGCGTTGTCGTCGACGCCCACGGACGGCCGCATCGTCACCGTGCAGCAGGCCCTGCGGGCCGGCGCCACCGCCGAGCAGGTCTTCGACGCCACGAAGATCGACCCCTGGTTCATCGACCAGGTCGTGTTGATCAACGAGGTCGCCGAGCAGGTCGCCGCGGCGGCCGAGCTCGACGCGGACGTGCTCGTCCTCGCGAAGGACCACGGCTTCAGCGACGACCAGATCGGCCAGTTGCGCGGTCTCTCCGAGCAGCAGGTCCGCGATCACCGGCACGCCCTCGACGTGCGTCCCGTCTTCAAGACCGTCGACACCTGCGCGGGGGAGTTCCCCGCGCTGACGCCGTACCACTACTCGAGCTACGACGCCGAGACCGAGGTCGTGGCCAGCGATCGCCGCAAGGTGATCATCCTCGGCTCCGGGCCGAACCGCATCGGGCAGGGCGTCGAGTTCGACTACTCGTGCGTCCACGCGAGCTTCGCCCTGAGCGACGCCGGGTTCGAGACGATCATGATCAACTGCAACCCCGAGACGGTGTCGACCGACTACGACACGAGCGACCGGTTGTACTTCGAGCCGCTCACCCTCGAGGACGTCCTCGAGGTGGTCCACGCCGAGAGCGCCAGCGGCGAGCTCGTCGGCGTCGTCGTGCAGCTCGGCGGCCAGACGGCCCTCGGCCTGTCGAAGGGCCTCGAGGCCGCGGGCGTGCCCATCCTCGGCACGACGCCCGACGCGATCGACTCGGCCGAAGAACGAGGCCTCTTCCAGGGCATCCTCGACGCCGCCGGCCTGCTCGCGCCGCGCAACGGCACGGCGACCGACTACGACAGCGCCGTCGCCGTCGCCGAAGAGATCGGCTACCCGGTGCTGGTGCGTCCGTCGTACGTGCTCGGTGGCCGCGGCATGGAGATCGTCTACGACAGCCCCTCGCTCGCCGACTACTTCGAACGGGTCGCCGACCAGGCCATCATCGGACCGGAGGCACCCCTGCTGGTCGACCGGTTCCTGGACGACGCCGTCGAGATCGACGTCGACGCGCTCTACGACGGCACCGAGCTCTACGTCGGCGGCATCATGGAGCACATCGAGGAGGCCGGCATCCACTCCGGGGACTCGAGCTGCACCCTTCCGCCCGTCACGCTCGGGAAGGGCGAGATCGACCGCGTCCGCGACGCGACCCTCGCCATCGCGAAGGGCATCGGCGTGTCCGGTCTGCTCAACGTGCAGTTCGCGATCGCAGCCGGCGTGCTCTACGTCATCGAGGCCAACCCCCGGGCGAGCCGCACGGTGCCCTTCGTCTCGAAGGCCCTCGGCATCCCGTTGGCCAAGGCGGCCTCGCTCATCATGGTCGGCCACAGCGTGCGCGACCTCGTGGAGACCGGTCTGCTGCCCGAGCAGGACGGATCGGACGTCCCCCTCGACTCGCCGATCTCGGTGAAGGAAGCCGTGCTCCCCTTCAAGCGGTTCCGCACGAAGGAGGGCCAGGTCGTCGACAGCGTCCTCAGCCCCGAGATGCGCTCCACGGGCGAGGTCATGGGCATCGACCGCGACTTCCCCCGGGCGTTCGCGAAGAGCCAGACGGCGGCGTACGGCGGCCTCCCCACCTCGGGCACCGTCTTCGTCAGCGTCGCCGATCGCGACAAGCGGGCCATCGTGTTGCCGGTGCTGCGCCTCCAGCAGCTCGGCTTCCGCATCCTGGCGACCGAGGGGACGGCCACCGTCCTCGTCCGCAACGGCATCCACGCCGACACCGTCGACAAGTTCAGCGCCGGAGGCCACTCGGTCGTCGACCTGATCAACGCCGACGAGGTCGACATCGTGATCAACACCCCGAGCGGCTCGAGCGCGAGGGCCGACGGCTACGAGATCCGTGCGGCGACGGTCGCAGCCGACAAGGCGCTCTTCACGACCATCGCCCAGCTCGGTGCGGCCGTCGCCTCGATCGAGGCCGTCCAGAGCGACCTCGAGGTGACGAGCCTGCAGGACTACGGCCTCGCCCGGGCGGCCCGACGGTGAGCTCGACGTTCGGCGACCGGCTCGCGGCGGCCTTCGCCGCGACCGGTCCGCTCTGCGTCGGCATCGATCCCCATCCCTACCTCCTCGACCAATGGGGCCTGCCGTCCGACGCCTCGGGTGTCCGTGAGTTCGGCCTGCGCGTCCTCGACGGTCTGGTCGGCTCGGCGACGATCGTGAAACCGCAGGTCGCGTTCTTCGAACGGTGGGGCTCTGCTGGGTTCGCAGCCCTCGAAGACGTCCTCGAGGCCGGTCGCGAGCGGGGCCTGGTGCAGATCGGCGACGCGAAGCGGGGCGACATCGGCTCGACGATGGACGCCTACGGTGAGGCTTGGTTCGGGGCGTCGTCACCGCTGCGGGTCGACGCGCTGACGGTCTCGCCCTATCTCGGCTTCGACTCCATGACCGGACTGGTCACCCGGGCACGGGCCGTCGGCGCCGGCGTCTTCGTGCTGGCCGCGACGTCCAACGTCGAGGCCCTCGCCACCCAGACGGCCGTCCGGACGGACGACCACGGCGCGGAGGGCACCGTCGCGAGCGGTATCGTCGACGACGTGCTCCATGACAACCAGACGGCGGGCGACGCTCCGTTCGGCAGCGTCGGCCTCGTGCTCGGCGCGACCGTCGACCTCGACGACTACGGCATCGACGCCGCCCGACTGACGACGACGCCGGTGCTCGCCCCGGGGTTCGGCCACCAGGGCGCGACCTATGCCGACCTGCCGCGGCTCTTCGGCCCCGCGGCCGGTGCCGTGCTGGTCTCCGCCTCCCGAGCCCTGCTCTCGGCGGGTCCGGAAGGGTTCGCCGACGCGGTCCGTCGTGATGCCGACGAGGTGCGTTCGTGCCTCGTCTGACCCCGCCTCCCGTCGACCGTGCCGCTGCGGCCCGAGCCGCCGTGGCCGCGCGTCGCGGTCGCGCCGCCGTCAAGAACGCCGTCGCCTCCCGGACCCGCAGCGCCCTCGACGTCGCCGAGTCCGCCTGGGCCGGTGAACCCACGAGCCCCGAGGGGTCGCTCAGGGTCCGCGAACTCCTGACCAGCATCCCGGGCATCGGTCCGACCCGCGTCGCCCGCATCATGACCGAGCTCGGCATCGCCGAGTCGAAGCGCGTCGGCGGACTCGGGGTGAGGCAACGCCGCATCCTCGGCGACTGGCTGGCCGTCCGCGAGTCGAAGGGGCGCCTCCGGTCCCGGCTGGTCGTCCTGGCGGGCCCCACGGCCGTGGGCAAGGGCACGGTCTCGACCTACATCCGCGAGAACTACCCCGACGTGCACCTCAGCGTGTCGGCGACGACCCGTGCCCCGCGACCCGGCGAGGTCGACGGGGTCCACTACTACTTCGTGGACGACGCGGAGTTCGACCGCATGATCCGCGACCGCGAACTGCTCGAGTACGCCACGGTGCACAACTCGTACCGCTACGGCACGCCCCGCCCTCCGTTGGACGCCGCGTTGAACGAGGGGCGCAGCGTGCTGCTCGAGATCGACCTGCAGGGCGCTCGACTCGTCCGGGCCGCCATGCCCGAGGCCGTGCTCGTGTTCCTGCTGCCCCCGACCTGGGACGAACTCGTCCGTCGACTCATCGGTCGGGGTACCGAGGACGCCGCCGAACAGCAACGCCGACTCGAGACCGCGAAGGTCGAACTGGCCGCCCAGGACGAGTTCGACGCGCGTGTCGTGAACCACGACGTGGCCGAAGCGGCCCGGGAGGTCGTAGAATTGATGACTGCGCCCGAACCGGGCCGCACCCGCGCGTGACCCGCGCCCCCATCTTGGTGCCCACGCTCGTCCCGAGCGGAGCCGGCACCGTCCCCCATCGACACGAGGAGCAACCAATGGCCGACAAGAACCAGGGCATCATCGATCCCCCCATCGACGAGCTGCTGTCGAAGGTCGAGTCGAAGTACGCACTCGTCATCTTCGCCTCCAAGCGCGCGCGTCAGATCAACGACTACTACGCCGACCTGCACGAGGGCAGCCTGTTCGACAACGTCGGCCCCCTGGTCGACAGCTCCATCGACGACAAGCCCCTGTCGGTCGCGATGCACGAGATCAACGAGGACAAGCTCGAGGTGAAGCCGCTCGCCGTCCCCTCCGAGTAGCGGGGCGACACGACCAGCCCTTCTGACGGTGGTCGGTCCTATCATCTGACGAGGCCCCCGGGAGTCCATCCCGCGGGGCCTCATCGCGTCCCCACCCAGAACGACACCCAGAGGAACACCGTGACCCCGACCGACACGACGACCGCCCCCGCCCCGACGGCATCGACCTCCCTTCGACTCTTCACCTCCGAGTCGGTCACCGAGGGCCACCCCGACAAGATCTGCGACCAGATCTCGGACGGCATCCTCGACGCGCTGCTGGCTGTCGACCCCGCCAGCCGGGTCGCGGTCGAGACCATGGTCACGACGGGACTCGTGCACGTGGCCGGCGAGGTCACCACCAAGGGCTACGTCGACATCCCCACGATCGTGCGCGACCTCATCGTGGGCATCGGCTACGACTCGTCGGCCGTGAGCTTCGACGGCCGTACCTGCGGCGTCGAGGTGTCGATCGGGTCCCAGTCGCCCGACATCGCCCAGGGCGTCGACACCGCCCTCGAGGCGCGTGGCGGCGACGACGACCTGCTCAACCGCCAGGGTGCCGGCGACCAGGGCATCATGTTCGGCTACGCCACCAACGAGACCCCCCAGTTCATGCCGCTCCCCGTGTGGCTGGCCCACCGGCTCGCCGAGCGACTGGCGGCCGTGCGCAAGTCGGGCACCCTCGACTACCTCCGGCCCGACGGCAAGACGCAGGTGACGGTCGGCTACGACGGGGTCGTGCCCACGACCGTCGACACCGTCGTCCTGTCGACCCAGCACTCGCCTGCGGTCTCGAGCGCTCAGCTCGAGTCCGACGTCATCGAGCACGTCATCCGCCCCGTCCTCGACGAGGCAGGGTTCTCGTCCACGGACACCCGGTTCATCATCAACCCGACCGGCAGGTTCGAGATCGGCGGCCCGCAGGGCGACGCCGGACTCACCGGCCGCAAGATCATCGTCGACACCTACGGCGGGGCGAGCCGTCACGGTGGGGGCGCGTTCTCGGGCAAGGACCCCTCGAAGGTCGACCGGTCCGCCGCGTACGCCATGCGGTGGGTGGCCAAGAACGCCGTCGCCGCGGGCCTCGCCGACCGGCTCGAACTCCAGGTGGCCTACGCGATCGGGCGGGCCGCACCCGTCGGCCTCTACGTCGAGACCTTCGGCACCGGGCACGTCGGCGACGACGTCATCACGGCCGCCATCGAGAGCGTGTTCGACCTCCGCCCGGCGGCGATCATCCGCGACCTCGACCTGCTGAGGCCGATCTACGCGGCGACGTCGACCTACGGCCACTTCGGTCGCGACCTGCCCGACTTCACCTGGGAGGCGCTCGACCGCGTCGACGCCCTCCGGGCCGCCGCCGGGCTCTGACCGTGGCGGCGGTCGCCGACGTCCCCGTCGACAGCGTGCCGCGCGTCGTCCGGGTGATGGTCGAATCGCCGCTGCCGCAACTCGACCGGTTGTTCGACTACGCCGTGCCCGAGCGGCTGCGCGACCAGATCGCCCCGGGCATCCGCGTCAAGGTTCCGCTCCGCTCCGCCGGGCGCATCGCCGACGGCTTCGTCGTCGAGGTCGCGTCGTCGTCCGAGCACGGCGGCGACCTGTCCGAGATCGAGGACGTCGTGTCGACCGTGTCGGTCCTGGCACCCGAGGTGTGGCGCCTCGCGCGCGCCGTGGCCGACCGGGCCGGCGGATCGGCCAGCGACGTCGTGCGGCTCGCGATCCCACCGCGTCAGGTCCGGGTCGAGAAGGCCCACCTGGCCGCCGCCGACAACTCGTCCTCACCGGCCTCCGGCCCCACCGGCCCCACTGCCCCGACCGTGGCTCCCGTGGCAGCCTCGGCTCCCGACCACGACGCCGACGCCGACCCCGAACCCGTCCCGGTCGTCGTGGGCTATCGGTCGACCGACCTCGCCGGGCTCGTTGCGGCCCGCGGTCGTGCGGCGGTCGACGCCGTTCCGCTGCTGGTCGAACTGCCCGACGGGGCATGGGTGGGTCACTGGGCCCTCACGGCCGCACAGCTCGCCGCGGTCGCCGTCGGCGCGGGCGACAACGCCGTGGTCGCGGTCCCCGACTACCGCGACGAAGAACACGTCCTCCAGGCCCTCGCCGCCGTCCTCCCGCCCGACCGCGTCGTCCGGCTCGACTCCCGACAGTCGAACGCCGACCGCTACCGAGCGCTCCTCCGTGCCCGAGGCGACGAGCCCGTGGTCGTCGTCGGCAACCGGTCCGTCCTGCTCGCCCCCTCGGCCAGGCTCGGGGTCGTCGTGGTGTTCGACGACGGCGACCCGTCCTTCGGCGAGCCGCTCGCCCCGTACGTGCACGCCCGCGACACCGCGCTGCTCCGGCAGGCCCAACAAGACAGCGCCCTGGTGTTCCTCGGCCACTCCCGCAGCACCGACGTGCAGCGCCTGGTCGAGATCGGCTTCCTGGCCGAGGTGCGTCCCGATCCGCGCTACCAGCCCCGGGTCGTGCCGACCGTCCGTCAGGCCGCCACGGACGGATTCGCCGCGCAGGCCCGCATCCCCTCCTCGGCCTACGCCGAGGCGCGGGCCGCGGTCGAGCACGGACCGGTCCTGATCCAGGTGGCCTCGCCCGGCTACTCGCCACGCCTGGCCTGCGTCGACTGTGGCGACACGGCCCGCTGCCTGCGGTGCAACGGCCCCCTCCAGCAACGCGAGCGAGGGGCGACCCCGGCCTGCGCCTGGTGTGGCGCCCTGGCCGTCTCGTGGCACTGCCGCACCTGCGAGGGAACGCGCATGCGGGCCGTCGGCACCGGCGCGTCGCGGACGGCCGACGAACTCGGCAAGGCGTTCCCCGGGGTGCGCGTCATCGTCTCGGACGGCGCGAGGGCCCTGACCCACGTCGACGCCGACCCGGCGATCGTCGTCGCGACCCGCGGGGCCGAGCCGATCGCCCCCGGCGGTTACCGAGCCGTGCTGCTGCTCGACGGTGAGCGCATGCTCGCCCGAGAGAGCCTCCGCGTCGCGGAGGACTGCCTCCGCTGGTGGGCCAACGCCACGGCCCTGGCCGCACGTCGCGCCCCGGTCGTGCTGGTCGGGGTGGGTGGCGCCATCGCCTCCGCCCTCGCGACGTGGGAGCTCGCCCGCTTCGTCTCCTCGGAGCTCGCCGACCGTCGCGTCCTGCGCTTCCCCCCGGCCGTCCGCGTGGCCACCGTGACCGGCACGGTCGACACCGTCGCGCGTGCGCTCGACGACCTGCCCGACGAGGTCCGTGCCGAGACCCTCGGTCCGGTGGACGTCGAGTCCGCCGGCGTCCGCGCCATCGTCCGCTTCGACTACTCGCGTGGTCACGACGTGGCGCTGGCTCTCCGCTCCCAGGTCATCCGGGCGGCCACGGACCGACGCAAGGCGCTCGGTCAGAAGCGTGCGCGGGCCGTCCCTACACTCAGAGTGCGGTTCGACGACGTCGAGCCGTTCGCCGACTGACCCGCCAGGAACCCCATGCGCCTCGTCTTCGCCGGCAGCCCCGCCGCTGCCGTGCCCTCGCTCACCGCCCTCGCCGACGGTCCTCACGAGGTCGTCGCCGTGCTGACCCGCGACGACACCCCGCAGGGACGCAGACGCGTCCTGACCCCCACCCCCGTCGCCGTCGAGGCCGACCGCCTCGGTCTCCGCGTCGTCAAGGCCCGCCGCATCACGCCTGAGGTCACGGCCGAGCTCACGGGACTCGATCCCGACCTCGGCGTCGTCGTGGCCTACGGAGCCCTGCTCCGCGAGCCCCTCCTCGGCGCCCCCCGGCTCGGCTGGGTCAACCTGCACTTCTCCCTCCTTCCCGCCTGGCGCGGCGCCGCCCCCGTCCAGCGGTCGCTCATGGCGGGCGACGCCGTGTCGGGCGCCGCGGTGTTCCAGCTCGTCCCCGAGCTCGACGCGGGGGACGTCTACGGCACCCTCGAGCGCCTCCTCGACGGCACCGAGACCGCAGGCCAGCTCCTCGCCGAGCTCGCGCGTTCCGGTGCCGGCCTGCTGGTCGACGTCGTCGACCGCCTCACCGACGGCACGGCCACGGCGACGCCCCAGACCGGCGCGGTCACGCTCGCCCCCAAGCTGACCCTCGCCGACGGCGTCCTCGACGCCTCGCGACCGGCGACCGAGGTGATCGCCCGTTTCCGAGGCGTCACGCCGGAGCCCGGCGCCCGCGTCGACCTCGACGGCTCGGGCCTCAAGATCACGGAGGCGCGGACGACGTCGACCGGCGAGGCACCTCTCGAGGCCGGTCGCCTCGAGTCCCGGGGCCGCCGTGTGCTGCTGGGCACCGCCTCCTCGCCCGTCGAGCTGGTCCGGGTGCAACCGGCGGGCAAGAAAGAGATGTCGGCGGCCGACTGGTGGCGGGGGCTGCCCGGCGGGGTCGACCTTCGCGTGACCCCGCCCACCCCGCCCGTCCCGGCCGACACCGACACCGACACCGACACCGACACCGACACCGACCCGAAGAGCACCTCATGAGCCGAGTTCAGCCCGCCCGCCAGGTCGCCCTCGACGTCCTCCGGGCCGTCGAGCAGGACGACGCCTACGCCAACCTCCTGCTGCCGCAGCGCATCGTCCGGGCCCGTCTGGGGGCCCAAGACGCGGGGCTCGCGACCGAACTGACCTACGGCACCCTGCGCCTCCGGGGCTACTACGACCGCGTCATCGCGCTGGCCGCCCGTCGGGGCACCGATGCGATCGACCCGGCACTCCTGGACGTCCTCCGCCTCGGCGCGCACCAGCTCCTCTCGACGCGCGTGGCCGTCCACGCGGCCGTCGACGAGAGCGTCGAGCTCGCGCGTCAGGTGGGCAGCCGATCGGGGACCGGATTCGTCAACGGCGTCCTGCGCACCATCTCACGGTCGACGCCCGACGAGTGGCGCGAGCGGGTCCTGGCCGGCACGACCGGGGACGACGACCGTCTGGCCGCGGAGTGGTCGCACCCCGCCTGGGTGGTGCGGGCGTTCCGTCGTTCGCTGGCCGCCGAGGGGCGGGAGGGCGAGCTCGTCGATCTGCTGTCGGCCGACAACGACGCCCCGAAGGTCAGCCTCGTCGCCCTGCCGGGGCTCGCCGAGGTGTCCGAGCTCGGCGCCCCGAGCGGGCGCCTGTCGCCACTGGCGGCGACGAGTGGTGGGGGCGATCCGGCCCAGCAGACGGCCGTCCGCGAGGGGCGTGCCCGCGTGCAGGACGAAGGGTCGCAGCTCGCCGCGCTCCTCCTCAGTCGACACCGCCCCGCCACACCCGGAGAACGGTGGCTCGACATGTGCGCCGGACCCGGCGGCAAGGCCGCCCTGCTCGGTGCCGAGGCTGCTCGGGCGGGTGCCCACCTCGTCGCCAACGAGCTCGTCCCGGCACGGGCGGGGCTCGTCCGACAGGCGCTCGAGGCCGTCCCGGGCGACGTCGAGGTCCTCGAGGGTGACGCCACCCGTTTCGGGGCGGAACGGCCCGGAGGTTTCGACCGCATCCTGCTCGACGCGCCCTGCACCGGCCTCGGGGCCCTGCGGCGGCGACCCGAGGCTCGGTGGCGCAAGCAGCCGGCCGACGTCGGTCAGCTCACGGCCCTCCAGTCGCGCCTGTTCGCCAGCGCCCTGGACGCGCTGGCGCCCGGGGGAGTCCTGGCCTACGTGACCTGCTCCCCGCACACGGCCGAGACGCGCGGAGTCGTCGAGGCGGGCCTCCGAGGCCGCGACGACGATCTCGTCCTGCTCGACGCGACGGCCGGCGTCGAGCGCATCGCCGGCCGCGCCGTCGACCTGGCGTCGGCGCCGTTCGTCCAGCTCTGGCCGCACCGTCACGGAACCGACGCCATGTTCGTCGCCCTGATCGAGAAACGTGCCGGACGGTAGGCTCGTCCCGTGTCGATCCGCATCAGCCCCAGCATCCTCTCGGCCGACTTCGCGAACCTCGAGCGCGACCTCGAGCGCATCTCGACCGCCGACCTCGTGCACGTCGACGTGATGGACGGCCACTTCGTGCCCAACCTCACCCTCGGCCTCCCCGTCGTGCAGCGTCTCGGCGAGGTCAGCCCCGTACCGCTCGACCTGCACCTGATGATCGACGACGCCGACCGCTGGGCACCCCGCTACGCCGAGACGGGCGCGTTCTCGGTGACCTTCTCCGCCGAGGCGGCGTCCGATCCCGTCTCGACGGCGCAGGCCATCCGCAGCAACGGCTCCCGCGCCTCCGTCGCCGTGAAGCCGGGCACCGACCTCGAGCCCTACCTCCAGACCCTCGACGCGTACGACATGATCCTCGTCATGACGGTCGAGCCGGGCTTCGGCGGACAGTCCTTCATGCCCGAGACGATGGCCAAGCTGGCCCGTGCCCGTGAGGCCGTGCGCGCCTCCGGGCTCGACGTGTGGCTCGAGGTCGACGGCGGCATCACGACCGAGACCATCGTCACGGCCGTCGAGAACGGTGCCGACACGGTGGTCGCCGGGTCCGCCGTCTACGGCGGGTCGCCCGTCGACAACATCGCTGCACTCCGGGCGGCCGCCGCGACGGTAGCCTTGACGTCGTGAAATCCTTCGACGACCTGTACCTCGAGCTCAGCGACAAGGCCCGCGACCGGCCCGAGGGGTCGGGCACCGTGGCCGAACTCGACGCCGGAGTGCACCAGATCGGCAAGAAGATCGTCGAAGAGGCCGCCGAGGTCTGGATGGCCGCCGAGTACGAGGGCGACCTCGCGACCGCCGAAGAGATCTCCCAGCTGATCTACCACCTGCAGGTCATGATGATCGCCAAGGGCATCACCCCGGCCGACGTCTACCGACATCTCTGAGTCGGCCTCCGTCACCCCCGTTCGTCACGCCGCTCGTGCGGCGCCCCAGCAGACAGAGAACCCCATGCTCCGCGTCGCAGTGCCCAACAAGGGATCGCTCAGCGAGACCGCTTCCGCCATGCTCGCCGAGGCCGGCTACACCGGTCGCCGAGACCCCAAGACCCTCCACGTCGAGGACCCGCGCAACGGCGTCGAGTTCTTCTACCTCCGCCCGCGCGACATCGCGACCTACGTGGGGTCGGGCGCCCTCGACGTGGGCATCACGGGTCGCGACCTGCTGCTCGACTCGCACTCGCCCGCACACGAGGTCGCTCCCCTCGACTTCGGCGGCTCGACCTTCCGTTTCGCGGGCCCTCCCGGCCGTTTCGCCGACCTCCGCCAGCTGCAGGGCACCCGGGTCGCCACGAGCTACGCCGGTCTCGTCGGCTCGTTCCTCGAGAGCCACGGCGTCACCGCGACCCTCGTGCCGCTCGACGGAGCGGTCGAGAGCGCCGTGCAGCTGGGCGTCGCCGACGCCGTGGCCGACGTCGTGTCGACCGGTGCGACCCTGCGGGCGGCCGGGCTCGAGATCTTCGGGCCGGTCATCCTCGAGTCGACGGCCGTCCTCATCTCGTCCGACGCCGAGGTGGACGGTCTGGCGGTCCTCCACCGTCGCCTGCAGGGCGTCCTCGTGGCCCGGCAGTACGTCCTCATGGACTACGACGTCCCGGTCGACAAGCTGGACGCCGCGACCGCCGTCGCCGGCGGCATGGAGTCGCCCACCGTCTCCCCGCTGCACGACCGCGACTGGGCAGCCGTCCGCGTGATGGTCCCGCGGTCCGACACCAACCAGGTCATGGACGCCCTCTACGACCTCGGCGCCCGGGCGATCCTGGTCAGCCCGATCCACGCCGCGAGGCTGTAGCCGTGACCGCCGACGACGCGGTCGTCCCCGGCGCGGTCGCCGCCGACGCCTCCCTCGCCGTCCGGGTCATCCCGTGCCTCGACGTGGCCGCCGGCCGCGTGGTGAAGGGCGTCAACTTCCTCGACCTGCGCGACGCGGGCGACCCGGTCGAGCTGGCCCGCACGTACTACGAGCAGGGTGCCGACGAGATCACCTTCCTCGACGTCACCGCCACGGTCGACGAGCGGTCGACCACCTACGACGTCGTCCGGGCGACGGCCGAGCAGGTCTTCATCCCGCTGACGGTCGGGGGCGGCGTGCGCACTACCGACGACGTCGCCCGGCTGCAGGCGGCGGGGGCCGACAAGATCGGCGTGAACAGCGCCGCCATCGCGCGGCCCGACCTGATCAGCGAGATCGCCGACCGGTTCGGAGCCCAGGCGGTCGTCCTCTCGCTCGACGTCAAGCGTTCAAGCAGCACCCCCTCCGGCTTCGTCGTCACGACCCACGGCGGTCGCACCGAGACGACCCTCGACGCGCTCGCCTGGGCGCGTGAGGCCATCGAACGCGGGGCGGGTGAGTTGCTCGTCAACTCGATCGACGCCGACGGCACCAAGCAGGGCTTCGATCTCGAACTCGTCCGCGCCATGCGCGAGCTCAGCCGGGTGCCGGTCGTCGCGTCCGGAGGGGCGGGTCGGCTCGAGCACTTCGCCCCGGCCATCGAGGCGGGTGCCGACGCCGTGCTCGCGGCGTCGGTCTTCCACAACGGCGAACTCACCATCGGCCAGGTCAAGGACGAGCTGGCCCGGTCGGGGGCCGTCGTCCGCTGAGGCGGGCCGTCACCGCACCGGGCCGCAGCCGAGCAGCCGACATCGCATCGCATCGCATCGCATCGCATCGCATCGCATCGAGGAGCACACCATGACCGACCAGCTGACGCGTGAGACGGTCGAGCCCGTCGTCGCCCGTGCCCGGTTCGACGCGTCGGGCCTGCTGCCCGCCATCATCCAACAAGAGGGCACGAAAGACGTGCTCATGATGGGGTGGATGGACGCCGAGGCGCTCCGCCGCACCCTCACCGAGGGGCGCGTCACCTTCTGGTCCCGCTCTCGACAGGAGTACTGGCGCAAGGGCGACACGTCCGGTCACGCGCAGTTCGTCCGCGCCGCCGCCCTCGACTGTGACGACGACGTGCTGCTCGTCACGGTCGAACAGATCGGCGCCGCCTGCCACACGGGCTCGCACTCCTGTTTCGAGGTCGACCCGCTCGAGCCGGCCACCGCCTCCTCGTCCCTGCCGTCCGGCGACACCGACCCCACCGGAGGCCTCCGTGGCTGACGCCCCGATCCGCACCTCGACGACCCGGGCCCAGTTCGACGAGCGGCTGGCCGGGCACCGGGTCGTCCCGGTCGTCCGCGACCTGTTCGCCGACGGCGAGACGCCCGTGGGGGTGTACCGCAAGCTCGCCGACGGCAGGCCCGGCAGCTTCCTCCTCGAGTCGGCGGCCCAGGGCGGGATCTGGTCCCGGTGGTCCTTCGTCGGCGTCTCGTCGTTCGGCGTGCTCACGACCGACGACGGCGAGGCCCGCTGGATCGACTACGGCATCGACCGCGACCGGGCGCTGGGCGATGCCGTCGGCCGTCCCCTCGAGGTGCTCTCCGCCCTGCACCACCGGTGGGCGACCCCGCGCATCGACGGCATGCCGCCCCTCACCGGCGGCCTCGTCGGGTTCATCGGCTGGGAGGCCGTGCGCGAGCTCGAACACCTTCCCGACGCGCCGCCGGCCGAGTTCACGGTGCCCTCCCAGGCGCTCAGCTTCGTGTCCGAGCTCGTGGCCCTCGACCACCGCACGGGTGCCGTCCTGCTCGTCGCCACCGCGTTGAACGACGGAACCGACGAGCCCGACGTCCTGTGGGCCGACGCGCAGTCCCGACTCGACGACCTCCAATCCCGACTCGCGGCCCCGAGCGAGGCGTTCCTGTCCGACGTCGACCTGACGATCGAGGCCACGCCGACCCGGCGTTCGACCGACGACGAGTACGCGCACGCGATCCGGCGGTCGAAGCAGTTCATCCACGACGGCGACGTCTTCCAGGTCGTCGTCTCCCAGCGCTTCGACCACGAGGTCACGGCCGAGCCGCTCGACGTCTACCGGGTGCTGCGGACGCTCAACCCGAGCCCGTACATGTACCTGGTGACCCTCGACGACGTGCAGGGCCGGCCGTACACCATCGTGGGCTCGTCGCCCGAGGCGCTGGTCAAGGTCGACGGCCGGCGGGCCTACACGCATCCCATCGCCGGGTCGAAGCCCCGCGGAGCCTCGCCCGACGAGGACCAGCGCTTCGCCGACGAACTCGCCTCGGACGAGAAAGAACGCGCCGAGCACCTCATGCTCGTCGACCTCGCCCGCAACGACCTGCTCAAGGTGTGCACGCCGGGAACCGTCGAGGTCACCGAGTTCATGCAGGTCGAACGTTTCAGCCACATCATGCACCTCGTCTCGAGCGTCGAGGGCGACCTCGCTCCCGGCAAGGACGCCATCGACGCGTTCCGTGCCACCTTCCCGGCCGGCACGTTGTCGGGTGCTCCCAAGCCCCGGGCCCTCGAGATCATCGACGAACTCGAGCCCGCCCAGCGGGGCGTCTACGGGGGAGTGGTCGGCTACTTCGACTTCGCCGGCTCGGCCGACGTCGCGATCGCGATCCGCACCGTCCTGTTGCAGGACGGCGTGGCCCGCGTGCAGGCGGGTGCCGGTCTCGTCGCCGACAGCGACCCGGTCGCCGAGAACCAGGAGGCGCGCAACAAGGCCGCGGCCCCCTTGCGTGCCGTCGCGGTCGCGAACGCCATGGCACGGCTCCGCTGATGCCCGCTCGTCGCCTGAAGCTCATGACGATCCTCGGGGGCATCCTGCTCGCGGGACTCGCCCTGCTGTCCTGGACGCAGGACTGGTTCCACGTCGTCGTCGCCTCCCCCCAGGGCGGAGACCTCCCGCTCGACGTCGCCGGCGACGTCGCCGGTGCGCCGTTGTCCGCCCTGTCGCTGGCCAGCCTGGCGCTCTTCGGGGCGCTCACGATCGCCGGCCGCGTCTTCCGCGTCGTCCTGGGGGTTCTCCAGGTGGCACTGGGCGTCAGCGTGGTCGTCACGACGTCGACCGCCCTGGCCGACCCCGTGCGCGCCTCGGGGAGCGCCGTGACGACCGCCACGGGCGTCGACGGCACCGACTCGATCCGGGCCATCGTCTCCTCGGTCGAGCCCACGGCCTGGCCCTGGCTCGGGCTCGTGGCCGGCGTCCTCGCCGCGCTCCTCGGAGTCGCCACCGTGCTCCTCGCGGGCGCCTGGCCCCAGGCCACCCGCAAGTACTCCGCCACGCGACTGGTCGCCGCGGATCCCTCGGCCGATCCGGCGGCCGCCTGGGACGCGCTGTCGGGTGGCGACGATCCCACCGACGACCCGGCGCACCTCGACGAGGGCGGGTCGGGCCCCACCGAGCCGGGTCGTACCCGGTAGACTCAGCACTCGTACCGACCTGATCCAAGGAGCACTGTGAGCACGAACACGACGAGCACCCCGTCCGGTGGCGACGCGCCCCTCGCGAACGCCCCCGCGAAGGTCGACTCCGGCTCGAAGGGCCGCGACACCGAGACGGCCGACGACCTCGGGCACGGCAACTCGCCCGCCGCCTGGACCGCCGTCGTCATCATGCTGGTCGGCTTCGCCATCGGCACGCTGGCCTTCTTCCTCGACGTCCCGTGGATCGTCTGGGCGTCGGCCGGCCTGGTCGTCGTCGGACTGATCGTCGGTCTCGTGCTCAAGAAGGCCGGTTACGGCGTCGGTGGTCACCGCTACGTGCCGAAGGCCCACAACTAGGTGCTCGACGACCTCTACGCGGGTGCCGTGGCCGACGCCGCAGCACGCCGCGAGTCCCTCCCTTTCGCCGCCGTCGAGGCAGCGGCGCTCTCTCGTGAGCCCGCACTCGACGCCCGCACCGCCCTCGCCCCCGGCGACCGTGTCAAGGTCATCGCCGAGGTGAAGCGCGCCAGCCCGTCACGGGGCCACCTCTCGACCATCGCCGACCCGGCGTCTCTGGCCCGCTCCTACGCGGCCGGGGGAGCGAGCGCGATCAGCGTCCTCACCGAGGGCCGGAAGTTCAAGGGCTCCCTCGCCGACCTCGAGGCCGTTCGCACCGCAGTCGACGTGCCCGTCCTCCGCAAGGACTTCATCGCCGACCCGTACCAGGTGTTCGAGGCGCGGGCGGCCGGTGCCGATCTCGTGCTGCTGATCGTCGCCGGGCTCGAACAGCCTCGCCTCCTCGAATTGCACGACCTCGTGAGGCAACTGGGCATGACCGCACTCATCGAGGCGCACTCCGCCGACGAGGTGTCGCGCGGCCTCGACGCCGGTGCCACCGTCCTCGGCGTCAACGCCCGCGACCTCACGACCTTCGAACTCGACAGGGACCTCTTCGGTCGCCTGTCGCACTCGATCCCGACGGGCGTCACCCGCGTCGCCGAGTCGGCGGTCTCGTCGCCCGACGACGTCGCCCACTACCGTCGCTCCGGTGCCGACGTCGTGCTCGTGGGCGAAGCCCTCGTGACCCACGGCGACCCCGCCGACGCCATCACCCGCTTCCTGGAGGTCTGACCATGGCACTGCGCGACGAGACAGGTCCGTATTTCGGTTCGTTCGGGGGTCGCTTCGTCCCCGAGTCCCTGGTGGCCGCCCTCGACGAGCTCGACGCGGCCTACAAGGCCGCGGCCGTCGACCCCGAGTTCGCCGCCGAGCTGACGGCTCTCCACGCCACCTACACGGGCCGGCCGTCGATCATCACCGAGGTTCCGAGGTTCGCCCAGCACGCCGGTGGTGCCCGCATCATCCTCAAGCGTGAAGACCTCAACCACACGGGGTCCCACAAGATCAACAACGTGCTCGGACAGGCGCTGCTGGCCCGAAAGCTCGGCAAGACTCGCCTGATCGCCGAGACCGGAGCCGGTCAGCACGGCGTCGCGACGGCCACCGCCGCCGCCCTCTTCGGCATGGAGTGCGTCGTGTACATGGGGCAGGTCGACACCGAGCGCCAGGCGCTCAACGTCGCGCGGATGCGCCTGCTCGGAGCCGAGGTCGTCTCGGTCACGACGGGCTCCCGCACCCTCAAGGACGCCATCAACGACGCCATGCGCGACTGGGTCTCCAGCGTCGACACCACGCACTACGTGCTGGGCACGGTCGCCGGTCCGCACCCGTTCCCGGCCATGGTGCGCGACTTCCACAAGATCATCGGCGAAGAGGCCCGCCAGCAGGTCCTCGACCTGACCGGAGCACTGCCCGACGCCGTGACGGCCTGCGTCGGCGGCGGCTCGAACGCCATGGGCATCTTCCACGCGTTCCTCGACGACCCCTCGGTGCGGTTGTTCGGCTTCGAGGCCGGCGGGGACGGCGTCGAGACGGGCCGTCACGCGGCGTCGATCACCCTCGGCCGCATCGGCAACCTCCAGGGCACCAAGTCGTACCTCATGCAGGACGAAGACGGTCAGACGCTCGAGAGCCACTCCATCTCCGCGGGCCTCGACTACCCGAGCGTCGGCCCGGAGCACGCCTGGTTGTCCGAGTCGGGCCGGGCCGAGTACCAGCCGATCACCGACGACGAGGCGATGCAGGCCTTCCGACTGCTCTCGCAGACCGAGGGCATCATGCCCGCGATCGAGTCGGCACACGCCCTGGCGGGCACGATCAAGCTCGGTCTGGAGCACCCCGACTGGACGATCCTGGTCTCGCTCAGCGGCCGTGGCGACAAGGACGTCTCGACCGCGAGCCGGTACTTCGGCGTCCTCGACGAGAAGGCACAGCAGCTGTGACCGCCGCAGTCCCCGCCGGTACGAGCAAGGTCGGCGACGCGATCCGGGCCCGGCGAGACGCCGGGAGCGGCGCCGTCGTCGGATACCTGCCGGTCGGGTTCCCCGATCTCGACACCAGCATCGAGGCCGCGGTGGCGATGGCCGAGAACGGCATCGACGTCATCGAACTCGGCATCCCGTACTCCGACCCCGTGATGGACGGCCCGGTCATCCAGGCAGCCACACAGCGGTCCCTCGCCGAGGGGTTCCGCGTGCGCGACGTCTTCACGGCGATCCGTGAGATCACCTCCCGCGTCGACGCCCCGGTCATCCCGATGACCTACTGGAACCCGGTCGAGCAGTACGGCGTCCAGCGGTTCGCCGACGACCTCGCGGCCGCGGGCGGTGCCGGGCTCATCACCCCCGACCTCATCCCCGACGAGGCCGACGCGTGGATGTCCGCGGCCGAGGCCGCCGACCTCGACCGGGTGTTCCTGGCCGCTCCGTCGTCCAGCGACTCGCGCCTCCGGCGGGCCGTGGCCAGTAGTCGCGGCTTCGTCTACACCGTCTCGACGATGGGCATCACAGGAGCCCGAACCGACGTTGACGCGGCGGCGAGCACCCTCGTCGCCCGACTCCGCGAGGTGGGCGTCGAGAACGCCTGCGTCGGTCTCGGCATCTCCACGGCCCAGCAGGTCCGCGAGGTGCTCGACTACGCCGACGGTGCCATCATCGGTTCGGCCTTCGTCCGTGCCCTCGCCGACGGCGGGGTCGAACGCCTCGCCGAGGTCTCCGCCGACCTGTCGTCCGGCGCGGCCCCCTCCGCCTCCTGACCCCTCGGGTCCGACGCCCTCGCGCTAGAGTCGTCACCCGTCGGGTGACCGACGCTCCGCACCCCCTCCGAAAGGCATCACGCCCGTGTTCGTTCCCTTGAGCATCCCGAGCCCGTCGGCCGCCTGGCAGTACTTCGACGTCACCGCCTGGTTGAACTCGACCTTCGGGGCGTCGTTGCCCGGCTCGCTGCGGATACACGCCTACGCGATCTGCATCCTCGTCGGCATCGTCGCAGCGGTGGTCATCACGAACCACCGTCTGAACCGGCAGGGGGCGGAGAAGGGCATCGTCATCGACGTGGCCATCTGGGCCGTGGTGTTCGGCATCGCGGGGGGACGCCTGTTCCACGTCATCACCCACCCGGCGGACTACTTCTCCTCGCCCGACCAGTACATCCACGTCCTCTTCGTGTGGGAGGGCGGCCTCGCCATCTACGGCGCCCTGCTGTTGGGTGCCGTCGGCGTCTGGCTCGGTTGCCGCTTCACCGGTCTCCGGTTCACGGTCTTCGCCGACGCCCTCGCCCCCGGCCTGCTCGTCGCGCAGGCCTTCGGACGCCTCGGCAACTGGTTCAACCACGAGCTCTTCGGCATGCCGACCGACCTGCCCTGGGGCCTCGAGATCGAGTCCACGAACGCCGCCTACCCCACCGGCCTGCCCGAGGGCACGCTCTTCCACCCGACCTTCCTCTACGAGATCGTCTGGATGCTCGCCGGCGTCGCGATCCTCGTGCTCCTCGAGAAGAAGGCCCCCATGCAGTGGGGTCGGTCGTTGGCCTTCTACCTGGTCTGGTACGGCATCGGACGGGCCTGGTTCGAGTCGATCCGCACCGATCCCAGCCTGCTCTTCTTCGGCATCCGCACCAACGTCTGGATGAGCTTCTTCGCCATCGTCCTCGGGATCGTCCTCTTCATCCTCGCCTCCCGCCGCCACACCGGCACGGTCCCCGGCCCCTACGTGCCCGGCCGTGCGCCGAGCGAGCGGGCGGCTGCTGTAGACTCTGACGGCACGTACACGGAGAACGACGAACCCGAGTTGGTCACCGTCGGCGCATCGGACGACAACACCGATCGCTCACCGCGTCCCTAGGTCGTCCACTCCACGACGACCGCGGGCCCGGCGCCCCACCGTCGTGGCGCCCGATCCCCTCCACCCCATCCCGGTGCGAACGATCCGCCCGCGACACGGTCCCGTGCACGCACCCGCGCCTCGTAAGATCGAGCGCAGTCGGCCCCTCCCGCCGGCGTGCACGCCCACGGTCGCCACGAGCCGACCTCTCCCGCCGAGTCGGGGCCGCCCACAGAAGCCGGCCCCGTCAGGCACCTCGGGCCGACGTCGTCCCGCCCCCTGTCGGATCTCTTCGTGAGGACGGATTCCATGGCTCTCACGCCAGCACACCAGCAGTTCAGCACGGTCCCCGAGGCCAGCGGCCTCTACGACCCGCGCAACGAGAAGGACGCCTGTGGCCTCGCCATGGTGGCGACCCTCCGTGGAACCCCCGGTCACGACATCGTCGACACCGCCCTGCGGGCCCTCCGGAACCTCGAGCACCGAGGTGCCGTGGGTTCCGACGCCGGCACCGGGGACGGTGCGGGCATCCTCTGCCAGGTGCCCGACGAGTTCCTGCGCCACGAGGTCGACTTCGACCTGCCGCCGGCCGGCCAGTACGCGGTGGGCATCGCCTACCTGCCCCTCGACGAGCAGGAGCGCTCCGAGCTGAAGACGGGCATCGAGCGCATCGCCGACCTCGAGCACCTCGACGTCCTCGGCTGGCGCGAGGTCCCCGTGCGCCCCGAAGAACTCGGCACGTTGGCGCGCAACGCGATGCCCGCCTTCGAGCAGCTCTTCGTCGCCAGCAGGCACCACGACGCCGACGGCGTCCCGCTCGCCGGCGTCGCGCTCGACCGCCAGGCGTTCCGGCTGCGCAAGCGTGCCGAGCGCAAACTCTCGGCCTACTTCACCTCTCTGGGCAGCCGGACCATGGTCTACAAGGGCATGGTCACCACACTTCAGCTCGAGCCGTTCTACCCCGACCTGAGCGACGAGCGCTTCGCCTCGAAACTCGCGATCGTGCACTCGCGCTACTCGACGAACACGTTCCCGTCGTGGCCGCTGGCACAGCCGTTCCGCATGATCGCCCACAACGGCGAGATCAACACGGTCCGGGGCAACCGCAACTGGATGCGTGCCCGGCAGTCCCAGCTCGAGAACGAGCTCATCGGCGACCTGAAGCCCATCCTCCCCATCGTCAGCCCCGGGGCGAGCGACTCGGCGTCGTTCGACGAGGTCGTCGAGTTGCTCAGCCTGACCGGCCGGTCCCTGCCGCACGCGGTCATGATGATGGTCCCCGAGGCGTGGGAGAACCAGGTCGACATCGACCCCACCCTGCGCGACTTCTACGAGTACCACTCGATGCTCATGGAGGCGTGGGACGGCCCCGCGGCCATCACGTTCACCGACGGCACGCACGTCGGCGCCACCCTCGACCGCAACGGCCTGCGGCCGGGCCGCTACCTCGTCACCGACGACGGCCTCGTGGTCCTCGCGAGCGAGATCGGCGTCATCGACGTCGACCCCGCCAAGGTGGTCCGCAAGGGACGGCTCCGCCCCGGCAAGATGTTCCTGGTCGACACCGAGGCCGGCCGCATCATCGAGGACGACGAGATCAAACGCGACCTCGCCACGGCCGCGCCCTACGGCGAGTGGCTCGCCGAGGGGCGCATCCACCTCTCGGAGCTGCCCGAACGCGAGCACATCGTGCACACCCCGGCGTCGGTCACCCGCCGTCAGCGCACCTTCGGGTACACCGAAGAAGAGGTCCGCATCCTGTTGACGCCGATGGCGAAGACCGGCGCGGAGCCCCTGGGCGCCATGGGAAGCGACACGCCGATCGCCGTCCTGTCCGAGCGCCCGCGCCTCCTGTTCGACTACTTCACGCAGCAGTTCGCCCAGGTGACGAACCCTCCGCTCGACTCGATCCGCGAGTCGGTGGTCACGTCGCTCAAGCTGGGTCTCGGTCCCGAGCGCAACCTGCTCGCCGCGACCCCCGAGCACGCCCGCCAGGTGATCCTGGACTTCCCCGTCATCGACAACGACGAGCTCGCCAAGATCCAGCACATCGACCCGAGCCCCGGCTCCCGCAAGACGTCGACCATCCGCGGGCTGTACCGCGCCGACAAGGGCCCGCGGGCACTCGAGAAGCGCATCGCCGCCATGTGCAACGAGGTGGACGACGCGATCGAGGCCGGTGCGGAGTTCATCGTCCTCTCCGACCGCGACTCGAACGCCGACTTCGCCCCGGTGCCGTCGCTGCTCATGATCGCCGCGGTGCACCACCACCTGATCCGCACCGAGAACCGCATGAAGGTCGGCCTGATCGTCGAGGCCGGTGACGTGCGCGAGGTGCACCACGTGGCCACGCTGATCGGCTACGGCGCGTCCGCGGTCAACCCGTACCTCGCGATGGAGACCTGCGAGAACCTCGTGAGGGCCGGGATGATCACCGGGCTGAGCCCCGAGGACGCCGTGCACAACTTGATCAAGGCTCTCGGCAAGGGCGTGCTCAAGATCATGTCGAAGATGGGCATCTCGACGGTGTCGAGCTACGCCGCGGCGCAGGCGTTCGAGGCCGTGGGCCTCAGCCAGGAGTTCGTCGACACGTACTTCACCGGTACCTCGTCGATGCTCGGAGGCGTGGGGATCGACGTCATCGCGGCCGAGAACAAGCAGCGACACACGAGCGCTTACCCCAGCGACGGCTCCGTCATCGCGCACGAGCGGCTGGCCACGGGCGGCGAGTACCAGTGGCGCCGCGAGGGTCCCCGGCACCTCTTCAACCCCGACACCGTGTTCCGGCTGCAGCACGCCACGCGCACCCGCCGCTACGACATCTTCCGCGAGTACACCAAGCTCGTCGACGACCAGGCCGAGCAGCTGATGACGCTGCGCGGGCTGTTCCGGCTCAAGCACGGCGTCCGCCCGGCCGTCCCGCTCGACGAGGTCGAGCCCATCGAGTCGATCGTGAAGCGGTTCTCGACGGGGGCGATGAGCTACGGCTCGATCTCGCAGGAGGCGCACGAGACCCTCGCCATCGCGATGAACCGCCTCGGCGGCAAATCCAACACCGGCGAGGGCGGAGAGGACGTCGACCGCCTCCTCGACCCCGAGCGCCGCAGCGCCGTGAAACAGGTGGCCTCCGGGCGCTTCGGGGTCACCAGCATGTACCTCACGCACGCCACCGACATCCAGCTCAAGATGGCCCAGGGCGCCAAGCCGGGCGAGGGCGGTCAGCTCCCGCCGACGAAGGTCTACCCCTGGGTGGCACGAACGCGTCACGCGACGGCCGGCGTCGGTCTCATCTCGCCGCCGCCGCACCACGACATCTACTCGATCGAGGACCTCAAGCAGCTGATCTTCGACGTCAAGCGCGCCAACCCCAAGGCCCGCGTCCACGTCAAGCTCGTGAGCCAGTCCGGCATCGGCGCGGTCGCGGCAGGGGTCACGAAGGCCCTGGCCGACGTCGTGCTCGTGTCCGGCCACGACGGGGGCACCGGCGCGAGCCCGTTGAACTCGCTCAAGCACGCGGGCACGCCCTGGGAGATCGGCCTCGCCGAGACCCAGCAGACCCTCATGCTGAACGGGATGCGCGAGCGTGTCGTCGTCCAGGTCGACGGTCAGATGAAGACCGGCCGCGACGTCCTCATCGCCGCCCTGCTCGGCGGCGAGGAGTTCGGCTTCGCCACGGCGCCGTTGATCGTCGAGGGCTGCATCATGATGAGGGTCTGCCACCTCGACACCTGCCCGGTCGGTGTGGCGACCCAGAACCCCGAGCTCCGTGCCCGCTTCTCCGGCAAGCCGGAGTTCGTCGTCAACTTCTTCGAGTTCCTGGCGCAGGAGGTACGCGAGTACCTCGCCGCGCTGGGCTTCCGCAGTCTCGACGAGGCCATCGGCCGGACGGACGTCCTCGACGTCGACCGCGCCGTCGACCACTGGAAGGCCTCGGGTCTCGACCTCGCCCCGGTGCTGGTCGGTCCGACGTTCTCCGACGACGAGCCCCGACGCAACCGCACCTCGCAGGACCACGGCCTCGACGAGCACTTCGACGTGCAGCTGATCGAGCGCAGTGCCGACGTGCTCGAGAACGGTGGGCACGTCGAGATCACGCTCCCGATCCGCAACACCGAGCGGGCGGTCGGCACCATGCTCGGGCACGAGGTCACCCTGCGACACGGTGAGCACGGCCTGCCCGACGGCAGCATCGAGATCAACCTCAGTGGTTCGGCCGGTCAGTCGCTCGGTGCGTTCCTGCCCGCCGGCATCACCCTGCGCCTCGAGGGCGACAGCAACGACTACGTGGGCAAGGGCCTCTCCGGCGGCAACGTCGTGGTGCGTCCGCCCCGCGGCAGCGCCTTCGCCGCCGAGGAGAACGTCATCGCCGGCAACGTCATCGGCTACGGCGCGACCCAGGGCAGCATGTTCCTGCGGGGCATCGTGGGGGAGCGCTTCCTGGTCCGCAACTCGGGGGCCAGCGCGGTCGCGGAGGGCGTGGGCGACCACGCGCTCGAGTACATGACGGGCGGTCTCGCCGTCATCCTCGGCGACACGGGCCGCAACCTCGGAGCAGGCATGTCCGGAGGGACGGCCTACGTGCACCGGCTCAAGCCCGAACGGGTCAACGCCGAGGCACTCGCTTCGGGTGAACTCGAACTCCACCCCCTCGGCAGCGCCGACGTCGAGATCCTGACCGACCTGTTGCGCCGGCACCTCGCCGAGACCGGGTCACCCGTGGCGGAGCACATGCTCGACGACCTCGATGCCACGGTGGCCGAGTTCGTGAAGGTGCTGCCCCGCGACTACGCCGCCGTCCTCGCCACCCGGCAGACGGCCGTCGACGAGGGTCTCGACCCCGATGGCGACGAAGCATGGAAGAGAATCCTGGAGGTGACCGGTGGCTGACCCCAAAGGCTTCCTGAAGACGCAGACCCGCGAGCTGCCCAGGCGCCGACCCGTGTCGGTCCGGCTCATGGACTGGAAAGAGGTCTACGAGCAGCAGGAGAGCGGCGAGCTCCGACGTCAGGCGGGCCGTTGCATGGACTGCGGCGTCCCGTTCTGCCACCAGGGCTGCCCGCTCGGCAACCTGATCCCCGAGTGGAACGACCTCATGTGGCGTGGAGAGGGCCGTCAGGCCGTCGAGCGCCTGCACGCGACCAACAACTTCCCGGAGTTCACCGGTCGTCTCTGCCCCGCGCCGTGCGAGTCCTCCTGCGTCCTGGGCATCAACCAGCCCCCGGTGACGATCAAGCAGGTCGAGGTCTCGATCATCGACCAGGCGTTCGCCGCCGGATGGGTCACCCCGCACCCGCCCGAGCGCCTGACGGGCAAGACGGTCGCCGTCGTCGGTTCCGGCCCCGCCGGGCTGGCCGCCGCCCAGCAGCTCACGCGTGCCGGCCACACGGTCGCCGTCTACGAGCGCGAGGACCGCATCGGTGGCCTGCTGCGTTACGGCATCCCCGACTTCAAGATGGAGAAGAAGCAGATCGAGCAGCGCATCGCCCAGATGCAGGCCGAGGGCACGCGTTTCCGCGCCCGGGTCGAGATCGGTCGGGACATCTCGTGGGACGACCTCCGGGCCCGCTACGACGCCGTGGTCGTCGCGACGGGCGCGACGGTTCCCCGTGATCTGCCGATCCCGGGACGCGACCTGTCCGGCATCCACTTCGCCATGGACTACCTCGTGCAGCAGAACAGGGCCGGAGCGGGCGACACGGTGGCCGACCAGATCACGGCCGAGGGCAAGCACGTCGTCGTGCTGGGCGGCGGCGACACCGGTGCGGACTGCATCGGTACCGCCCACCGGCAGGGTGCCCTCTCGGTGACCAACCTCGCGATCGGCCAGCAGCCCCCGGAAGAACGCCCCGAGGCACAGCCGTGGCCGATGTTCCCCACGCTGTTCGAGGTGTCGAGTGCCCACGAAGAAGGCGGCGAGCGGGTCTACCTCGCGTCGACGGTCGAGTTCCTGACCAACGAGGTCGGCGAGGTGCGGGCCATCCGCGTCGCCGAGACCGAGTACGTCGACGGTCGACGGGTCCCCAAGGCGGGCACCGAGCGCGAGGTCCCCGCCGACCTCGTCCTGCTCGCGCTCGGCTTCACCGGACCCGAGCGCGACACCATCGAGGAGCAGCTGCGGCTCACCTTCGACGGTGGCGGCTCCCTCGAGCGCGGTGCCACCTACGAGACGGGCGAACCAGGCGTCTTCGTGACCGGCGACGCCGGGCGCGGGCAGTCGCTCATCGTCTGGGCGATCGCCGAGGGCCGCGCCACGGCCTCCGCCGTCGACGCCTACCTCGAGGGCCAGACCGTGCTGCCCTTCCCGGTGAAGCCCACCGATCGGTCCATCTCGGTCTGATCCGGCCATCCGACGGGAATAGGGTGGGAGTCGGGCTGTAGTCGTCCCACCCCCTTTCCCCCCACACGAACGGAACACATGAGACGCGCAAAGATCGTCGCCACCCTCGGGCCGGCGACGTCGAGCTACGACGACATCCGGGCGATCATCGACGCCGGCGTCGACGTCGCCCGCATGAACCTCAGCCACGGCAGCTACGACGTCCACGAAGGCGTCTACGCGAACGTCCGCCAGGCGTCGGCCGACTCGGGCCGCGCCGTCGCGGTCCTCGTCGACCTGCAGGGCCCCAAGATCCGCCTCGGCAAGTTCGCCGACGGTCCGCACGACCTCGAGGTCGGCGACGTGTTCAAGATCACCACGGACGACATCCTGGGTTCCAAGGAGATCTGCGGCACGACGTTCAAGGGCCTCCCCGACGACGTCACGGCGGGAGACCCGCTCCTGATCGACGACGGCCGCGTCAAGCTCCGCGTCCTCGAGACCGACGGCACCGTCGTCACGACCGAGGTCGTCGTCGCCGGCACGGTGTCGAACAACAAGGGCATCAACCTCCCCGGCGTGGCGGTCAACGTGCCCGCCCTCTCCGACAAGGACGAGGCCGACCTCCGCTGGGGTCTCCGACTCGGCGCCGACCTGATCGCCCTGTCGTTCGTGCGCGACGCGGACGACGTCGTGCGCGTGCACGAGATCATGGCCGAAGAGGGCCGCAAGGTCCCCGTCTACGCGAAGATCGAGAAGCCCCAGGCCGTCGACAACCTCGAGGCCATCATCGACGCCTTCGACGGCATCATGGTCGCCCGTGGCGACCTGGGCGTCGAGTTGCCCCTCGAGGCCGTGCCCATCGTGCAGAAGCACGCGGTCGAGCTCTCGCGTCGCATGGCGAAGCCGGTCATCGTCGCCACCCAGATGCTCGAGTCCATGATCTCGAGCCCGATCCCGACCCGCGCCGAGACCTCGGACGTCGCCAACGCCGTCCTCGACGGCACCGACGCGGTCATGCTCTCGGGCGAGACGAGCGTCGGCGAGTACCCGGTCATCACGGTGCAGACCATGGCGCGCATCGTGGCCTCCACCGAAGAGCACGGGCTCGAGCGCATCCCTCCGCTCGGCACGCGTCCGCGCACGCAGGGCGGCGCCATCACCCTGGCAGCGGCCGACGTCGCCGACTTCGTCCAGGCGAAGTTCCTCTGCGTCTTCACCGAATCGGGCGACTCGGTGCGTCGCATGTCGCGCCTGCGTCACTCGATCCCCATCCTGGCCTTCACGCCCAACGAGGCGATCCGTCGCCGCATGGCGATCAGCTGGGGCGTCCAGTCCTACCTGGTCGAGACCGTCACGCACACCGACGCCATGTTCGCGCAGGTGGACGACATCCTGCTCGGCAACGACCTCGCCGAGTCGGGCGACAAGGTCATCGTGATCGCCGGGTCCCCTCCCGGGATCGCGGGCTCGACGAACGATCTCCGGGTGCACCGCGTGGGTGACGCCCACGGGGAGGCCGCTCCGGCCTACGCGTCGCAGCCCTGACGCACCGCGACACCCCTGGCGAAGCCGGGGCGATCCCCTCGGATCGCCCCGGCTTCGTCGTGTCGGCGGGGCGTACGCTCACGGCATGTCCGTGGACGCCCGTCATCCCTCGTGCTTCGAGTTCGAGGCCCGCTTGTACGTGGTGCCGTCCTGGAGCGGTCACGGTGTGGTCGAGACTCGTCGCAGCCTCGGCCCCGAGATCCGAGAGACCAGCCGAGGAGGCGCGGGGGTGGGCCGGTGGGCAGCTCTCGGTGCCCTCGTGGGCGGCTCGTTCCTCGGGGGAGTGGCGGCGACCGTGTGGCGGGTCGACGGCCTCTGGGCCCTCTCGCTGATCTTCGTCCTCGGCGCCGCGGTCGGGGCCGTGCTGGCGATCGGCACCCGGACGATCTTCCAGGAGGGGGCGGGTGACCAAGCTCGTGGGACCGCCGCGGCGCCGAGTCCACCGGAAGGACCTCTGCCTGCCGTCGAGGTGCCGTGGGACGTCGCCCGGGCGGCGCCCGAGGACTCCACCGGGGACGAACTGGTCCTCTGGGCGACCTTGACCAGCCGATACCGCGAGGCGCGGGAAGCCCTCGTCGCCGGTGGCGGCGAGGACGACCGGTTCACCGACCCGAGGGAGGCCGGAGCACGGATCGCCGAATGGGAGAGCGCCTACCGGACTGCGAGCCGGGACTACGAGCCGGTGGCGCGCCTCCTCGGCTTTCCCCTGCCGTGAGATGGCCGACCCTCCCACCCGAGACGGGAACGGAGAAAGCCCCGACCCGCCGGAGCGGATCGGGGCTTTCGGTTCAGTGGCGGGCGAGCCCGCCGACTGACGGCGTCACGAGGACGCCACCGAGTCAGATGACGCGGATGTTCTCGGCCTGGAGGCCCTTGTTGCCCTGAGCCGTGTCGAACTCGACCTTCTGGTTCTCTTCCAGGTTGCGGTAGCCGTCGCCGGCGATCGCGGAGAAGTGCGCGAAGACGTCAGTGGTTCCGTCGTCGGGGGTGATGAAGCCGAAGCCCTTTTCGGAGTTGAACCACTTAACGGTGCCTGTTGCCATTTTTCTTGTTCCTTCAATCAGAGTTGTCGATCTCGATTTCGAGATCGCTCGTCGCGGTGCCTTTTTGTCCGCTCCCTCTGAGAACGACGCCACCGTCGGAACCCCTCTCGGTGAGAGGAGGCCTTCGGCACGTCGCGAGATACAAATGCGTAACACAACAACCAGTTCCATCAGCGTAGTGCACGGATGCCCACGAACACACCCTCTGAGCAGAACTCGTGTCGGTGTGTCGGCCCGATGACCGGACGAGGCAAGGAGAGCCACATCTCGTCGGTCGGCTTCGCGCCGGGGCTGGTGCCGGATGTGGGACTCGAACCCACACGCCCTCACGGACAGAGCATTTTGAGTGCTCCGCGTCTGCCATTCCGCCAATCCGGCGCACAACAACCAGGTCGACAATACCGTAGGCTTCACGTCGTGAGTGACCAGGAAGCAACCCCAGCAGCACCCCGTCGCGTCGTCGTGGCCGAAGATGAGTCCCTCATCCGCCTCGACATCGTCGAGATCCTCCGCGACAACGGTTTCGAGGTGGTGGGAGAGGCCGGGGACGGCGAGACCGCCGTCGCCCTCGCCACCGAGTTGCGCCCCGACCTCGTCATCATGGACGTCAAGATGCCCCAATTGGACGGCATCTCCGCCGCCGAGCGGCTCTCGAAGGCGCACATCGCGCCGGTCGTCCTCCTGACCGCGTTCAGCCAGAAGGAGCTCGTCGAGCGGGCGAGCGAGGCAGGCGCCCTCGCCTACGTCGTGAAACCCTTCACCCCCAACGACCTGCTGCCCGCGATCGAGATCGCCCTCTCGCGGTACGCACAGATCATCACCCTCGAGGCCGAGGTCGCCGACCTGGTCGAGCGCTTCGAGACCCGCAAGCTCGTCGACCGGGCGAAGGGGCTCCTCAACGAGAAGATGGGGCTCACCGAACCCGAGGCCTTCCGCTGGATCCAGAAGGCGTCCATGGACCGCCGCCTGACGATGCACGACGTGGCCCAGGCGATCATCGAACAGTTGAGCGCCAAGAAGTAGTCGTCCGCGACGAGAGAAGGCCCTCCCCGACGATCGGGGTGGGCCTTCTCTCGTCGGCCTACCGGTCGCGGGCGTCCGTGAGGAAGTTCGTGATGCGGACCGTCGACAACAGACGACCGCGATCGTCGGTCATGACGACCTGATGCGTCGTGAGGGTGGAACCGAGATGAAGGGCCGTGCAGGTGCCCGTCACCCATCCGGTCGCCGCCGACCGGCTGTGGCTCGCGTTCAGTTCGATGCCCATCGCGACGCGTCCGGCTCCCGCGTGCACGTTGGCCGCCACCGACCCGAGGGTCTCGGCCAGGACGACGTGTGCCCCGCCGTGCAGGATGCCGACGGGCTGGGTGTTTCCGTCGACGGGCATCCGACCCACGGCACGCTCGGCGCTCATCTCGTCGATCACGATGCCCATCTTCTCGGCCAGGGCACCGACACCCCGTCGGCGGAACAACTCGGCGGCGGCGTCGCTCAGGGACGCGTCCGACGAGACGGTCCTCTCGGCGTCGTTCGGGACGGCGGACGGAGTGCTCATGGTTCTCCGGTGGATCGGACCGGGGCGCCCGGCGACGGTGTCGGGGGTGCCCGCTAGGCTGACGTGGTGACGGACGACACGAAGCCTACCCTCCTGGTCATCGACGGCCATTCCCTGGCGTTCCGGGCCTTCTACGCCCTCCCGGTCGACAGTTTCGTGAACCGCGAAGGTCAGCACACCAACGCCATCCACGGCTTCATCTCGATGCTGCTCAGCCTACTCAAGGCCGAGAAACCGACGCACCTGGCCGTGGCCTTCGACATCTCTCGCTTCTCCTTCCGCACCCGCGAGTACCCCGAGTACAAGGGCACGCGGTCCGAGACCCCGCCCGAGTTCGTGGGCCAGATACCGCTTCTCCAAGAGGCGTTGCACGCCATGGGCATCACCACGATCACCAAAGAGGACTTCGAGGCGGACGACATCCTCGCGACCCTGGCGAGCCGCGGTCGTGACGACGGGTACCGGGTCCTGGTGGTCTCCGGCGATCGCGACGCCATCCAGATGGTCAACGACGACGTCACCCTCCTCTATCCCTCGGCCCGCGGCGTGAGCGAACTCACCCGGTACGACCGCGACAAGGTCTTCGAGCGATACGGCATCGAACCCCACCAGTACCCCGAGGTCGCCGCTCTCGTCGGCGAGACGAGCGACAACCTCATCGGCATCGACAAGGTGGGGGAGAAGACCGCCGTCAAGTGGATCAACCTCTACGGGGGTCTCGACGAGATCATCGCTCGCGCGGACGAGATCAAGGGCGTCGTCGGGCAGAAGCTCCGCGAGCAGAAAGAGAACGCCATCCGCAACCGCCGGCTCAACCGGCTGGTGACCGACGTCGAGCTCCCGGTGGGGCCGGGTGACCTCGAGCGCCGGGCGATCGACGAGGCGGCCGTCCGAGAGCTCTTCGACAAACTGCAGTTCCGCACCCTGCTCGAGCGCGTCCTGGCCCTGTCGGGATCGACCGAACCCTCCGCCGCGAACGCGGGTGAGACAGCGGTGACGGCGGCCCCCGAAGGCCTCCCCGTCGTCCGGACCCTCATCGACGAAGAACTGGCCTTCTGGCTGAAGAAGCACGCGTCCGACCCCGAGAAGCCCGTCGGCCTCACGGTCGAGTACGGCACGGACGGCATCGTCGGGCTCGGCATCTCGTCCCTCGACGAGTCGGCGTACGTGCCCTGGGCCGCGGGTCGCGGCGACTACGTGGCCCTCGAAGCCTGGCTCGACGACGCCACGCCCAAGGTGGTCCACGACGCGAAGCGCGCCTACAAGGCGCTGTCGCGGGCCGGCCTCACGCTGACGGGCATCGCCGGCGACCCGCGGATCACCGCCTGGCTGCTGCGCCCGGGCCGCACCTCGTTCGCCCTGTCCGACCTCGTCTACGAGCAGCTCGGAGAGACGCTGCCCGTCGGCGATCCCAACCAGCTCGTGTCGGCGGACGACGACGTCAACGTGGCCTCCGAGGCCTGGTACGTCCTCCGATTGTCCGAGTCGTTGGTTGCCGCCCTCGACGAGGGCTCCCGTCGGGTGCTCACCGAGATCGAGCTGCCCCTGGTGCCGGTGCTCGGAGACATGGAACTCACCGGTGTCGCCGCCGACCGCGACACGCTCAAGGCGCTCTCGCTCCGTCTGGGTGAACAGGCCGGCGAACTGGCCACGGCGGCGTTCGCCGAGATCGGACGCGAGGTCAACCTCGGCTCACCCAAGCAGCTGCAAGAGGTGCTGTTCGAGCAACTCCAGATGCCCAAGACCCGAGCGACCAAGACGGGCTTCTCGACCGACGCCGCCTCCTTGGCCGATCTGCAGGAGAAGCACCCGCACCCCTTCCTCGACCTGCTCCTGAAGCATCGCGACGCGACGAAGCTGCGCCAGATCATCGAGACCCTCGAGAAGTCGATCGCCGACGACGCGCGCATCCACACGACGTACGACCAGACGGGCACGACGACCGGGCGCATCTCGTCCGTCGACCCCAACCTCCAGAACATCCCGGTCAAGGCCGCCGTCGGTCGCGAGATCCGCGCCGCGTTCGTGCACGGGCCCGATTACGAGACGCTCCTCACGGCCGACTACTCGCAGATCGAGATGCGCATCATGGCGCACCTCTCGGGCGACGAGGGGCTGATCCAGGCGTTCAACGAGGGCGAAGACCTGCACCGGTTCGTCGGTGCCCGCATCTTCGGGGTCGAACCCGCCGACGTCAGCCCGGCCATGCGCACGAAGGTCAAGGCCATGTCCTACGGCCTCGCCTACGGGCTCAGCGCCTTCGGCCTGTCGAAGCAGCTGCGCATCGAGACCGCCGAGGCACGCCAGCTCATGACCGACTACTTCGCCCGGTTCGGTGCCGTACGCGAGTACCTCCGCAACGTCGTCGAGCAGGCGCGCGAAGACGGCTACACCGAGACCATCTACGGTCGGCGCCGCCCCTTCGCCGACCTCAAGTCCCCGAACCGCGTCCTGCGCGAGAACGCCGAGCGGGCCGCCCTGAACGCGCCGATCCAGGGCTCGGCCGCCGACATCATGAAGATCGCGATGCTCGGTGTCCGATCTGAACTCGACGAGCGAGAGATGGGGTCGCGCGTGCTGCTGCAGGTGCACGACGAACTCATCGTCGAGGTCGCACCGGGCGAGGTCGACGACGTACGCGAGATCGTGCGTCGGCGCATGAGCGGGGCGGCCGACCTGCGCGTGCCGCTCGACGTCAGCGTCGGCCTCGGCGAGAGCTGGGACGCAGCGGCCCACTGAGCCCCGGGCGCCGCGGCGCCGAACGGCCACGGACCCGAGGTCCGTCTCGGCGACGTCGCACGTCGCACGTCGCACGTAGCACGTAGCACGTCGCACGTCGCCGAGACGGTCCGTCCTGCCCTTCTGCGCGCGCCTCCTGTCCCCGGGGTCCTACGACCCGGCCCGAGCGGCCCCGCTCGGGCACGTGCTGCCCGTTCATCGGGCATCGGTTGCCCATCGGGCAGCCAATCGACGCCCCACTCGGGCACAAACGGACACGACACGCGGTACAGACTTGACCGGGCCACACAAACGGACTTATATAAGCGCAGATCAACAACAGTTGAACTCCTTCCGCACTTCCGCACCACCGGTCAGCCCCCGAGGCGGCCGTGCAGTCCGACGACGAGGTCTCCCATGTACGCACCGGAGCGTCACCAGCAGATCCTCGACACGGCCCTGTCCCGGGGCCGAGTCGAGGTGGCCGGTCTCGCACGAGAGCTCTCGGTCGCGCCCGAGACCGTGCGCCGCGACCTGACCGCCCTCGAGCGCCGGGGCGTCCTCCGCCGCGTCCACGGAGGCGCCATCGCCGTCGAGCGCCTCGGCATCGAGCCTCCCGTGGTCGACCGGGAGGGAACGGCCGCGTCCGAGAAGGAGCGCATCGCCCGGGCCGCCCTCGACGAACTGCCCGACGGCGGCTCGATCATCGTCGACGCCGGCACCTCGACCATCCGTCTGGCCGAACTCCTGCCCCTCGACCGGGAGCTGACCGTGGTCACCCACTCGCTCGCCGTCGCCACCATCCTCATCAGCCGACCGAACGTCACGCTCCACCTGCTCGGCGGCCTCATCCGCACCCGCACGTACTCCGCGGTGGGGGACTGGACGCGGGCCCAGATCGCCGACGTCTTCGCCGACGTCGCGTTCATCGGGACGAACGGCGTCTCGGTGGAGCGTGGGATCAGCACCCCCGACCTGGCGGAGGCGCGGGTCAAGCGCGCGCTCATCGCCGCGTCACGACGCACAGTCGTCCTCGCCGACCACACCAAGTTCGGTCGCGAGGACTTCGCCAAGGTCGCACCGCTCACCGACGTCGACACCGTCATCACCGACTCCGGCGTGGACGCCGAGCTGGCCGACGACGTCGAACAGGCCGGCCCCCGGGTCGTGATCGCATGACGCGACTCCGACCGGCCCCCCTCGTTCCCTCCCGACGCACCACAGCACCTCGCACCACCTCCATCACCCCACACCCCTCTCGTCGCTGAGAGAAACAAGGAGAAGTCGTCACCATGTCCGAATTCACCCCCACCGTCACCGGTACGGGAGCCCGAGCGCGCGTCCAGCGCTTCGGCGGCTTCCTGGCCGGCATGATCATGCCGAACATCGGCGCCTTCATCGCCTGGGGCCTCATCACGGCCCTGTTCATCCAGACCGGTTGGACGCCGGTGCCCCAGCTCGGCGGCTTCGGCGAGATGTCCGACGGCACCCCGTGGCCCGGCCTCGTCGGTCCCATCATCAAGTACCTGCTGCCGATCCTGATCGCCTACACGGGTGGTCGCATGGTCCACGGTCAGCGCGGTGCCGTCATCGGCGCCGTCGCCGTCATGGGCGTCATCGTCGCGACCGACGTGCCCCAGTTCCTCGGCGCGATGATCGTCGGCCCGCTCGCCGCCTGGGTCCTCAAGCAGTTCGACAAGCTCGTCGACGGCCGCATCAAGTCCGGCTTCGAGATGCTCGTCAACAACTTCTCGCTCGGCATCATCGGTGGCGCCATGGGCGTGCTCGCCTTCTTCGGCCTGGCCCCGGTCACCACCGCGATCACGAACGTCTTCGGCGGCGCCGTCGGCTTCCTCGTCGACCGTGGCCTGCTGCCCCTGGCGTCGATCATCATCGAGCCGGCCAAGGTCCTGTTCCTCAACAACGCCATCAACCAGGGCATCCTCACCCCCCTCGGTGGCACGCAGGTGCAGGAGGCCGGCAAGTCGATCCTCTTCATGCTCGAGTCGAACCCCGGCCCGGGTCTCGGCATCCTCCTCGCGTACCTCTTCTTCGGTCCGCGCGCCATCCGCCCCTCGGCCCCGGCCGCGATCATCGTGCACTTCTTCGGTGGCATCCACGAGATCTACTTCCCGTACGTGCTGATGAAGCCGATCCTGCTCGTCGCCGCCGTCCTCGGTGGAGCGACCGGCATCGCGACGTTCGCCCTGTTCAACGTCGGGCTCGTCGGCCCTGCCTCGCCCGGCAGCATCATCGCCTACACGCTCGTCGCCGCCCGCGGGGACCTTCTCCCGATCTACCTGGGTATCCTGCTCTCGGCGGCCGTCTCGTTCGTCGTCTCGTCCCTCCTCATGGGCTTCGGTCGCAAGGAGAACCGCGAGGCCCGTGCCGAGGACTCCGCCGCACAGGAGCAGGCTCTCGCCGACGCCCAGGCCGCCACCGCGGCCAACAAGGCCACCAGCAAGGGCACCGCGGCACCCACCGCCTAGCCCGCCCGCACCACCAGTCAGCACCACCACCACACAAGGAGAAGGTCATGGCAACCCTCGACGGTTCCAGCATCAAGAAACTCATCGTCGCGTGCGACGCGGGCATGGGCAGCAGCGTCATGCTGGCGTCCACGCTCAAGAAGCAGCTGAAGAAGAGCGGTGTCACCGTCGAGCACTCGCCCGTCGCGTCGATCCCGTCGGACGCCGACGTCGTCGTCACCCAGAACAACCTGGCCGAGCGCGCCCGCGGCGTCGTGCCGAACGTGCCCGTCGTGCCGTTCCAGCTGTTCATGGGAGACCCCAACGTCGCCAAGGTCGTCAAGGCGATCCAGGACGGCTCGACGGTCGAGGTCTGACGATGACCGACCAGCAGGCACCCGAGCTCTCGGCGCTCCTCGCGGAGTCGTCCATCCGACTCGACGAGGTCGCCGCCTCGCGTGACGAGGCCATCCGCAAGACGGGTCGGGCCCTGATCGACGCGGGTGCGATCGACGAGTCGTACGTCGACGCCATGTTCGAGCGCGAGAACTCGGTGTCCACCTACGTCGGCGAGGGTGTGGCGATCCCGCACGGCACCCTCGCCGGCAAGGACTCGGTCAAAGAGGACGCCCTCGTCGTGCTGCGGTTCCCGACCCCGGTCGACTGGGACGGCAACGAGGTATCGGTCACGGTCGGCATCGCCGCCAAGGGCAACGGCCACATCGCCATCCTCAGCCAGCTCGCCAGCATCCTGATGGACCCCGACAAGGCCGCCGCCCTGCGCGGGTCGACCACGACCGCCGAGGTCTACGAGTTGCTCGCGTCGACCGACGACGACGACTGATCCCCACCCCCTCCAGAGGAGAAGACATGCCAGAACGTTCCGTCACCATCGCCTCGAGCGTCGGGCTGCACGCCCGCCCCGCCTCGTTGTTCAGCCAGGCCGCCGGCAAGACCGGCGCCAAGGTCACGCTGACCTCCGCGGCCGGCAAGAGCGTCAACGCCGCCAGCATCCTCGGCGTGCTCTCGCTGGGCATCGGCCACGGTGAAGAGGTCGTCGTCGCGACCGAGGGCGACAACGCCGAGGCCGCCCTCGACGAACTCGTCGCGCTCCTGGCGACCGACCTCGACAAAGAGTAGGCACCGACACCAGAACGGGACGCCCGCCGACGAGAGTCGGCGGGCGTCCCGTTCGTCGTGGGAGCCGAGGAGGCGCGGTGCGGGGCCCCCTGCACCGCGCTTCCTGCGTCACTAGGCTCGTCGGCATGACCGATGCCGCGACGACGCCGACCCCTCGCACGCCCACCCCCGTCGACGGGGTCGCCGAACGCTGGGTGGACACCCTCTGCGAGCTCGACCCCACGACCGCGACCTGGATCGGCCGTGAGGGCCGGACGGGCGAGTACGGCGACTACTCGCCCGACGGTCATGCCCGACGCGTCGAGGCCGTCCGGGCCACGCTGGCCGAACTGCGGGCCACCACCCCCGTGGACGACGTCGACCGGGTCACCCGGGACGACCTGACGAGCGAGCTCGAGCTCGAGCTGCTCTACGCCGAACAGCGCCTCGAGTTGCGCGACCTCAACGTGATCGCGTCACCCGCCCAGGGCATCCGCGACGTGTTCGACCTCATGCCCACCGCCTCCGAGCGCGACTGGGTCGACGTCGCGACCCGCCTCGGCCGGGTACGGACCGCCGTCGACCAGTACGTCGAGACGTTGCGCGCGGGCATCGCCGGGGGAGTCACCCCCGCCCGGCGCCAGGTCGAGAAGGTGGCCGAGCAGTGTGCCCGCATCGGTGCCGACGACGGCTTCTTCGCCGAGTTCGTGCGGGACGCCCGGCTCGGTGACGGCACCGAACCCGGAACGGCGCTCGGCCGGGACCTCTCGTCGGGCGCCTCGTCGGCGGCGGAGGCCTACGTCGACCTCCGACGCTTCCTGCTCGACGAGTTGCTCCCCGCGGCGACGGCCGACGACGCCGTCGGGCGCGACGCCTACGCCCTGCACTCGCGACGGTTCCTCGGAGCGACGGTCGACCTCGACGAGACCTACGAGTGGGGGATCGACGAGCTCGCCAGGATGACGGCCGAACAAGAAGAGGTCGCCCGGCGGATCGAACCCGGGGCGTCGGTCTCCCGGGCCATCGAGCTGCTCGATGCCGATCCCGCACGCCAGCTCGACGGCACCGACGCACTCCGCGCCTGGATGCAGGAGCTCAGCGACCGCGCGGTCGCCGAGCTGGGTCGGGACCAGTTCGACATCCCCGAGCCGGTCCGCCGGCTCGAGTGCCGCATCGCACCGACCAAGGACGGCGGCATCTACTACACGAGCCCCAGCGACGACTTCTCGCGTCCGGGCCGCATGTGGTGGTCCGTGCCCGAGGGGGTCACCCGTTTCGGCACGTGGCGCGAGACGACGACGGTCTTCCACGAGGGGGTCCCCGGCCACCACCTCCAGCTCGGTCAGGCCGTCCACAACCGGGCCACGCTGAACACGTGGCGTCGACAACTGGCCGGCACCTCCGGGCACGCCGAGGGCTGGGCCCTGTACGCGGAACGGCTGATGGACGAACTCGGTTGGCTCGGTGACCCGGGCGACCGGTTGGGCATGCTCGACGGTCAGCGCATGCGTGCCGCGCGTGTGGTGCTCGACATCGGTGTCCACCTCGGCAAGCCGTTCCCCGGCGGCGGCGGGCGGTGGGACGCGACGAACGCCTTCGCCTTCATGTCGGAGAACGTCAACATGGACACCGAGTTCGTGCGCTTCGAGGTCGACCGGTACCTCGGTTGGCCGGGGCAGGCGCCGTCGTACAAGGTCGGTCAGCGCATCTGGGAAGACCTCCGTGCCGAACGAGCCCGTCGAGACGGCGCCACCTTCGACGTCAAGGCCTTCCACCGCGACGCCCTTCAGCTGGGCGGGGTCGGGCTCGACACGCTCAGGCGGGCACTGCTCGCGTGAGTCGCCGCGACCCGCGACACGCCGTTGCCCACACCTGCGGCGCCGCGCTAAGATGACCGAGCGCTATCTGCGTCGACATTTCCGCACGCCGCGTTCGACACACCCTCCCGGACACCGTTCGAGGGACGAGCACGGCCCGATTCATGCCCGTACTGGAGCACTAACTACATGACAACCGTAACGACCAAGGCACCCAAGCAGGTCGCCATCAACGACATCGGATCCGCTGATGACTTCCTGGCCGCGGTCGAGAAGACCCTGAAGTTCTTCAACGACGGCGACCTCATCGAGGGCACCGTCGTGAAGATCGACCGCGACGAGGTCCTCCTCGACGTCGGCTACAAGACCGAGGGCGTCATCCCCTCGCGCGAACTCTCGATCAAGCACGACGTCGACCCCACCGAGGTCGTCGAGGTCGGCGACACGGTCGAGGCCCTCGTCCTCCAGAAGGAAGACAAAGAAGGCCGTCTGATCCTGTCCAAGAAGCGCGCTCAGTACGAGCGTGCCTGGGGCGACGTGGAGAAGATCAAGGACGCCGACGGCGTCGTCACCGGTACGGTCATCGAGGTCGTCAAGGGTGGCCTCATCGTCGACATCGGCCTCCGTGGCTTCCTCCCCGCATCGCTCATCGAGCTGCGCCGCGTCCGCGACCTCACGCCCTACCTGGGCCAGGAGATCGAGGCCAAGATCCTCGAGCTCGACAAGAACCGCAACAACGTGGTCCTGTCGCGCCGTGCCCTCCTCGAGCAGACGCAGTCCGAGAGCCGCACGACCTTCCTCAACAACCTCCACAAGGGCCAGGTCCGCAAGGGCGTCGTCTCGTCGATCGTCAACTTCGGTGCGTTCGTCGACCTGGGCGGCGTGGACGGCCTCGTGCACGTCTCCGAGCTCAGCTGGAAGCACATCGAGCACGCCAGCGAGGTCGTCGAGGTGGGCCAGGAGGTCACCGTCGAGATCCTCGAGGTCGACCTCGACCGTGAGCGCGTGTCGCTCTCGCTCAAGGCCACCCAGGAAGACCCGTGGCAGGTGTTCGCCCGCACGCACGCGATCGGTCAGGTCGCTCCGGGCAAGGTCACCAAGCTCGTCCCCTTCGGTGCGTTCGTCCGCGTGGCCGACGGCATCGAGGGCCTCGTGCACATCTCCGAGCTGTCGGCGAAGCACGTCGAGCTGGCCGAGCAGGTCGTCGCCGTCGGCGACGAGGTGTTCGTCAAGGTCATCGACATCGACCTCGACCGCCGTCGCATCTCGCTGAGCCTCAAGCAGGCCAACGAGGGCGTCGACCCCGAAGGCACCGAGTTCGACCCGGCGCTCTACGGCATGCTCACCGAGTACGACGACCAGGGCAACTACAAGTACCCCGAGGGCTTCGACCCCGAGACGAACGAGTGGCGCGAGGGCTTCGACTCGCAGCGCGAGAAGTGGGAGCAGGACTACGCTGCCGCCCAGGCGCGCTGGGAAGCCCACAAGAAGCAGGTCGCTGCCTCGCTCGTCGAAGAGACGACGTTCGACGCTCCCACGGGTTCGTCGTTCTCGGCCGAGTCCGCTTCGGGCGCCGGCACCCTCGCCGACGACGAGTCGCTCGCCGCTCTGCGCGAGAAGCTGTCGAACAACAACTGAGTCCCTCCGGTCTCGACCAGAAGGCGGTTCCCCCTCGGGGGAGCCGCCTTCGGGCGTTTCCGGCGTAGTCTCGACGTCGTGTTCGTCTGTGGATTGACCGGTGGCATCGCCGCCGGCAAATCGGTCGTGGCCCGTCGACTCGCCGAACGGGGCGCGGCGCACATCGACGCCGACGCCCTCGCCCGCGAGGTGGTCGAGCCCGGATCCGCCGGACTCGAGGCCGTCGTCGCCCGCTTCGGTTCCGACGTCCTGCAGCCCGACGGCTCCCTCGACCGAGCCGCCCTGGGGACGATCGTCTTCGCCGACGCCGTTGCACGCCGTGACCTCGAAGGGATCACCCACCCGGCCGTGCACGAGCTCTCGGTCCGGCGCATGTCCGACGCCGTCGCGGACGACGCGGGTCGCGTCGTCGTCTACGACGTGCCGTTGCTCGTCGAATCGCGGGGGACCGACGGCTTCGACGTGGTCGTCGTCGTGCACGCCCCGCGCGAGGTCCGCCTGAGGCGACTCGTCGAGCTCCGCGGGATGGACGACGAGGAGGCGCGGCGTCGCGTGGACGCGCAGGCGGACGACCGGACGCGGCTCGCCGTGGCGGACCTCGTCGTCGACTCCTCCGGTTCGCTCGAGAGCACGCTGGAACAGGCGGACGACCTCTACGACCGTCTGCGTTCGCTGTCAGCGGCGAAGCAGGCGGCCTCCCACGACACGAGTGTCGGTGGTCCCTCCTAAGCTGGAATCCATGGAACCGACCCGCAGTGTGCGCCCGTTCGAAGTCATCAGCGAATTCGAACCCAGTGGCGACCAGCCGGCCGCCATCGCCGAACTGGCGGGGCGCATCAACGCCGGCGAGACCGACGTCGTCCTGCTCGGCGCCACCGGAACGGGCAAGTCGGCGACCACCGCCTGGCTCGTCGAGCAGGTGCAACGGCCCACGCTCGTGCTCGCCCACAACAAGACGCTCGCGGCCCAGTTGGCGAACGAGTTCCGATCGCTCTTCCCGAACAACGCCGTCGAGTACTTCGTCTCGTACTACGACTACTACCAGCCCGAGGCCTACGTCCCGCAGACCGACACCTTCATCGAGAAGGACAGCTCGGTGAACGCCGAGGTCGAGCGGTTGCGGCACTCGACGACGAACTCGCTGCTGAGCCGACGCGACGTCATCGTCGTCTCGACGGTCTCCTGCATCTACGGGCTCGGCACCCCCGAGGGCTACATGGAGGCCATGATCGCCCTCCAGGTCGGCATGCGGATCGATCGCGAGACGCTCATCCGGCGGTTCGTCTCGATGCAGTACCAGCGGAACGACATCGACTTCTCCCGTGGCAACTTCCGCGTGAGGGGAGACACGATCGAGATCATCCCGATGTACGAAGAACTGGCCATCCGCATCGAGATGTTCGGCGACGAGGTGGAGGCGCTGTACGCCCTCCATCCGCTGACGGGCGACGTCGTCAAGACGATGGACGCCGTCTCGGTCTTCCCCGGTTCGCACTACGTCGCGGGCACAGATGTCATGCACCGCGCCATCGGCACCATCAAGGACGAACTCGCCACCCGCCTCGACGAGCTCGACAAGCAGGGAAAGCTCCTCGAGTCCCAGCGCCTGCGCATGCGCACGACCTTCGACCTCGAGATGATGGAACAGATCGGCTTCTGCAACGGCATCGAGAACTACTCCGCGCACATCGACGGTCGGTCGCCCGGCGAGGCACCCCACTGCCTGCTCGACTACTTCCCGGACGACCTGCTCGTGGTGATCGACGAGTCGCACGTCACCGTGCCCCAGATCGGCGCCATGTACGAAGGCGACGCCTCGCGCAAGCGCACCCTCGTCGACCACGGCTTCCGGCTTCCCAGCGCCCTCGACAACAGACCCCTCAAGTTCGAGGAGTTCCTCGACCGGGTCGGCCAGAAGGTCTACCTCTCGGCGACGCCCGGCAAGTACGAGCTGGGCATCACCGACAGCGTCGTCGAGCAGATCATCCGACCCACCGGGCTCATCGATCCCGAGATCGTGGTCAAGCCGTCCGCGGGCCAGATCGACGACCTGCTCGAAGAGATCCGCACACGGGTCGAGATCGATGAACGTGTCCTGGTCACCACCCTGACCAAGAAGATGGCCGAAGAACTCACCGACTTCCTCACCGAGGCCGGAGTGCGAGTCCGCTACCTGCACTCCGACGTCGACACGCTCCGGCGGGTCGAACTGCTCACCGAACTGCGGCAGGGCGTCTACGACGTGCTCGTCGGCATCAACTTGCTCCGTGAGGGCCTCGACCTCCCCGAGGTGTCGCTCGTCGCGATCCTCGACGCCGACAAAGAGGGCTTCCTCCGTTCGTCCACGTCACTCATCCAGACAATCGGCCGTGCGGCACGAAACGTCTCGGGTCAGGTCCACATGTACGCCGACGTGATGACCGACTCGATGAAACAGGCGCTCGAAGAGACCGATCGTCGTCGAGAGAAGCAGGTCGCCTACAACCTCGAGCGAGGCATCGACCCCCAACCGCTCCGCAAGAAGATCGCCGACATCACCGAGGTCCTGGCCCGAGAAGGTGCCGACACCGCACGCCTCCTCGCGGATCGCCAGGGTGGCAAGCGCGCCCCCACGCCGAACCTCCGCCGCGAGGGCAAGGCCGCCAGCGCCGCGAACGGCCTCGAAGCGATCATCGCCGACCTCAACGAGCAGATGCTGCAGGCCTCGGCCGAGCTCAAGTTCGAGTTGGCCGGTCGGCTCCGCGACGAGGTCGCCGACCTGAAGAAAGATCTGCGACAGATGGAGGCGGCCGGTCATGCCCGGTGATCGTCGACGCGTCGTCGTCACGGGTGCGACCGCAGGGCTCGGCTATTACTCCGCCGAGCGGCTCGTCGCGGCCGGTCACCAGGTCGTCCTCGCGGCCCGCGACGCCGAGAGGGCCGTGCGGGCCGCCGATCTCCTCCGCAGCCGCGTGCCCGGGGCGGACGTCGACACGGTCGCCCTCGACCTGGCCGACCTCGCTTCGGTCCGCACGGGTGCATCCGCCATCGCCGCCGGCGGACCGGTCGACGGCCTCCTGGCCAACGCCGGCGTCGTCGGCTCCCGTCGGCGTCAGACGACGACCGACGGGTTCGAGCTCCAGTTCGGCACCAATCATCTCGGCCACTTCGCCCTGGTCTCGCACCTCATGCCGGCCCTCGAGTCGGCAGGGCGGGCTCGAGTCGTCCACCTCGGAAGCATCAGCCATCGGTGGGTGCGACTCGACCTGGACGATCCCATGATGGTCTCGAGCTACTCCGGCGCGGTCGCCTACGCACGTTCCAAGCTCGCGGTCATGACCTTCGGCTTCGACCTCGACCGTCGCCTCCGGGCCGCCGGATCCTCGGTCTCCAGCGTCGTCGCCCACCCCGGGTTCTCGTGGGACTCGCTCAGCGACCCGCGCCCGCCCGTCGTCGAGCCCCGCCGCCCTCCCGCCGTCCTCACCTCGATGATGCACGTCTTCTCCCAGGGCAAGGAGGTCGGAGCAGAGCCTCTCGTCCACGCCCTCGTGGGCGAAGACGTCCACGGCGGGGAATACTGGGGTCCGGCCGGATGGTTCCAGTTGACCGGCGCTCCGGCCCGCGTGCCCGCGAAACGTCACAGCCGTGACGAGTCGGTGGCATCGCGTCTGTGGCAGGTGTCCGCCGGCCTGACGGGCGTCCATCCGACCGTCTCGTCCCCGGCCCCCTGACCCCGCGCCGCCGGCTGCACCTCCCGCGGGCCCGCCCGCCACGACGACGAGTGTCGTCCACATCGACAGAATGGTAAGAGTGTCCATCTCACCTGTAGAAGGTTCCTCCACGCTGAGCGTCCGGGGTGCCCGAGTGCACAACCTGAACAACGTCGACCTCGAGATCCCACGTGACTCGTTGGTCGTCTTCACCGGATTGTCCGGCTCGGGCAAATCGTCCCTGGCGTTCGACACGATCTTCGCCGAGGGGCAACGTCGGTACGTCGAGTCCCTGTCGGCCTACGCGCGGCAGTTCCTGGGTCAGGTCGACCGTCCCGACGTCGATTTCATCGAGGGCCTGAGCCCGGCCGTCTCCATCGACCAGAAGTCCACGAACCGCAACCCGCGGTCCACGGTCGGCACGATCACCGAGATCTACGACTACATGCGCCTCCTCTGGGCACGCATCGGCGTTCCGCACTGCGCCGTCTGCGGCGAGAAGATCAGCAAGCAGAGCGTGCAGCAGATCGCCGACCAGCTCATGACCCTCGAGTCGGGCATCCGGTACCAGGTGCTGAGCCCCGTGGTCTCGCAGAAGAAGGGCGAGTTCGTCGACCTGTTCGCCGAGCTCGCGTCCACGGGGTACTCCCGGGCCATCGTCGACGGTGAGCAGATCCAGCTCAGTTCGCCGCCCAAGCTGAAGAAGCAGATCAAGCACGACATCTCGGTCGTGGTCGATCGCCTCGTCGCCTCCGACCAGGCGCTGACCCGTCTGACCGACTCGCTCGAGACCGCCCTGCGCCTGACGGACGGCCTGGTCACGATCGACTTCGTCGACACCGACGAGGGCGCGGCCGGCAAGTACCGGACGTTCTCCGAGAAGCTCTCGTGCCCGAACAACCACCCGGTCCAGCTCACCGAGATCGAACCCCGCACGTTCTCGTTCAACGCCCCCTTCGGCGCTTGTCCCGAGTGCTCCGGACTCGGCACGAAGATGTCGGTCGACTCCGACCTGCTGCTCGGCGACCCCGAGCTCAGCCTCGCCGACGGAGTCATCCTGCCCTGGACCCAATCCGGCAAGGGGCTCTACAACTACTTCCAGAAGCTCCTCGAGGGCTTGGCCGGTGATCTGGGCTTCAGCCTCAAGACGCCCTGGCACGAGCTGCCCGAGAAGGTCCGACAGGCCGTCCTGCAGGGCAACGACTTCGAGGTCACCGTGAAGTGGCGCAACCGCTTCGGCCGAGAGATGACCTACTCGACGGGCTTCGAGGGTGTCATGCCCTACATCGAGCGCAAGTACGCCGAGGCCGAGACCGACACGCAGCGCCAGCGCTACGCGTCCTACCTCCGCGAGATCCCGTGCGTCGTCTGCAAGGGCAAGCGGCTCAAGCCCGAGGTCCTCGCCGTCCTGGTCGACGGGCACGACATCGCGAGCGTGTCCGAACTCAGCCTCGCCGACGCGTTCGGGTTCATGAACAGCCTCACCCTCACGACCCGCGAGGCGCGCATCGCGGCCCAGGTGCTGCGTGAGATCCGGGTCCGACTCGAGTTCTTGCTGGAAGTGGGTCTCACGTACCTCTCCCTGGCCCGCGCCGCGGGGTCCCTCTCCGGTGGAGAAGCCCAGCGCATCCGCCTCGCGACCCAGATCGGGTCGGGTCTCACCGGAGTCCTCTACGTCCTCGACGAGCCGAGCATCGGCCTCCACCAGCGTGACAACCGCCGACTCATCGACACGCTGGTCAAACTCAAGAACCTCGGCAACACGTTGATCGTCGTCGAACACGATGAAGACACCATCAAGACGGCCGACTGGGTCGTCGACATCGGCCCGGGTGCCGGCGTCAACGGCGGCACGGTGGTGCACTCGGGCAGTTACGAGGACCTCGTCGCGAACACCGACTCGTACACCGGCGACTACCTCGCCGGGCGGCGCTCCATCGAGACCCCGACCAGCCGTCGCCCCGTCGACAAGAAGCGCATGATCTCGGTCGTGGGCGCCAAGGCCAACAACCTGCGCGACGTCACCGTCGACTTCCCCTTGGGCACCTTCGTCGCGGTGACAGGCGTCAGCGGCTCGGGCAAATCCTCGCTCGTCAACGACATCCTGTACAAGGTCCTGGCCAACCAGCTCAACGGAGCCCGTCAGATCCCCGGCAAGCACACGCGGGTCACGGGCCTCGACGCCCTCGACAAGGTCGTCCACGTCGACCAGGCGCCGATCGGTCGCACCCCGCGCTCGAACCCGGCGACCTACACGGGTGTCTTCGATCGCATCCGTACCCTCTTCGCCGAGACGACCGACGCGAAGGCCCGCGGCTACCTGCCGGGCCGGTTCAGCTTCAACGTCAAGGGCGGCCGCTGCGAGAACTGCGCAGGTGACGGCACGATCAAGATCGAGATGAACTTCCTTCCCGACGTCTACGTCGCCTGCGAGGTGTGCGGTGGTGCGCGGTACAACCGCGACACCCTGGCGGTGCGGTACAAGGGCAAGAACATCTCCGAGGTCCTCGAGATGCCGATCAGCGAGGCCGCCGAGTTCTTCGCCCCCATCTCGGCGATCTCCCGGTTCATGTCGACGCTGGTCGACGTCGGCCTGGGCTACGTGCGACTCGGCCAGAGTGCCACCACGCTGAGCGGGGGCGAAGCCCAGCGCGTGAAGCTCGCGACCGAGCTGCAGAAGCGCTCCAACGGGCGCAGCGTCTACGTGCTCGACGAACCGACGACCGGCCTGCACTTCGAGGACGTCCGCAAGCTCCTCCTCGTGCTGAACGGTCTGGTCGAGAAGGGCAACACCGTCATCACGATCGAGCACAACCTCGACGTCATCAAGTCCGCCGACTGGCTGATCGACATGGGCCCTGAAGGAGGCGCGGGTGGCGGCACCGTCATCGCCACCGGAACCCCCGAGCACCTCGCGACCGTGCCCGAGAGCCACACGGGCGTCTTCCTGAAGGAGATCCTCGAATCGGGTCACACCGTGCCCCGGGTGCAGAAGAAGAAGGCCACGTCGACTCGACGCCGGGAGGCCGTCGAAGCACGATGAGCAACACCGTCTCCTGGCGTCCGAAAGCGGGCGAGATCCCCACCGACCCCGGCGTCTACCGCTGGCGTGACGAGCGGGGGAGGGTGCTCTACGTCGGCAAGGCCAAGAACCTCCGGGCCCGGCTGAGCAACTACTTCGCACCGCTTCCGTCGCTGCACGAACGCACCCGACGAATGGTCCTCACCGCTCGATCCGTCGAATGGACCGTGGTGGGCAGCGACATCGAGGCCCTCCAGCTCGAGTACACGTGGATCAAAGAGTTCGACCCGCCCTTCAACGTCAAGTTCCGCGACGACAAGACCTATCCGTTCATGGCCGTCACCCTGGCCGACGAGGCACCTCGGGTGATGGTCACGCGCAACCCGCGCATCAAGGGGGCCAAGTACTTCGGGCCGTACCCGAAGATCTGGGCCGTCCACGACACCATCGACCTGATGATCAAGGTCTTCCCGATCAGGACCTGTTCCGACAGCAGCTACAAGAAGGCCATGCAGACGGGCAAGCCCTGCTTCCCGGGGCAGATCGGTCGTTGTGGGGGGCCGTGTTCGCACAAGGTGTCGATCGACGAGCACCGGGCGATCGTCGACGAGTTCGTCAAGTTCATGGGCAGCTACGACAAGAGGGTGATCGCCGACCTGCAGCGCTCCATGAAGACGGCCGCCACGGAGCAGCGCTTCGAGGACGCGGCCACGTACCGCGACCAGGTGCAGGCCCTCGAGGCCGTGCTCGACAAGTCGGCGGTCGTCCTCCGCGACAACGTCGATCTCGACCTCTACGCCCTCGCCGAGGACGAGCTGGCGGCCGCCGTCCAGCTCTTCACGGTGAGGGGCGGTCGCATCCGTGGCTCCCGCGGCTGGGTCGTCGACAAAGAGATCGACATCTCGACCGGCGACCTCGTCGAGCAGGTCCTGCAGGGCATCTACACCGCCGGCGCCGAGCTTCCCCGCGAGATCGTCGTGACCGAGACGCCGGACGACAACGACGCCCTCGAGAGCGTGCTCAGCACCCTCCGCGGTCGGGGACGGGTCCAGGTCCACACGGCACAGCGCGGCGAGAAGGCCAACCTGATGCAGACGGCGACCCTCAACGCGCAGCAGTCGCTCATGCTCTACAAGACCCGTCGCAGCGCCGACTTCGCCACCCGGTCGACCGCCCTGGCCGACATCCAGGAGGCCCTCGGCATGAGCGACGCGCCCTTGCGCATGGAGTGCTACGACGTGTCCCACCTCTCGGGCACGAACATCGTCGCCTCGATGGTGGTCTTCGAGGACGGCCTGCCGCGGAAGGACCAGTACCGGCGTTTCAACATCCCCCGGTCGACCGACGACACCGAGTCGATCTACCAGACGCTCAGCCGCCGTCTCTCTCGCCTCGACGACGAACTCGCTCCCGTCGAGGAGGTGGGTGAGCAACGCAAACGGTTCGCCTACCGCCCCAACCTCCTCATCGTCGACGGCGGACAACCCCAGGTGGCGGCGGCCCGACGAGCACTCGACGACGCCGGCGTCACGGACATCGCGCTCTGCGGGATCGCGAAACGGCTCGAGGAGATCTGGCTGCCCGACGACGACTTCCCGGTCATCCTCCCTCGCAACAGCGACGCGCTGTTCCTCATCCAACGCATCCGCGACGAAGCGCACCGGTTCGCGATCACACACCAGCGACAGCGTCGCAAGCGCGACATCTCGACGCAGCTCGCGGAGATCCCGGGGTTGGGGCCCTCCCGGGTGGCCGTGCTCCTGAAGCACTTCGGCTCGGTCAAGCGGTTGAAGGATGCCGAGGCAGCGGACATCTCGGCCATCCGCGGCATCGGCCCGACGCTCGCCGCCGCAGTCGTCGAGCGGCTTCGCGGAGCCGAGGACGTGGCGGCCGACGACGTGGCGGCCGACGACGTCGTGCCCCCCACGAGCCCCGCCTAGACTCGATGCACCGCATGCCGACCCGGAGGACACCACCGACATGAGCGACGTCAGCGAACAGCAAGAGGTCCTGATCGTGACGGGGATGTCCGGCGCCGGACGGTCGACCGTCGGCAACGCCCTCGAGGACCTCGACTGGTACGTGGTCGACAACCTGCCGGCGCAGATGTTGCGACCGCTGCTCGACCTGGCCGAACGTGCGGGGGACTCGCTCCCCAAGATCGCTGCCGTGGTCGATGTCCGCGGGGGACGCCTCTTCAGTGAGGCCCAAGAGGCCGTGCGCACCTTGCGGGCGAGCATGCCCAGCAAGGTGCGGGTGCTGTTCCTCGACGCGACCGACGCGGCGCTGGTCCGGCGTTTCGAGCAGGTCCGGCGACCGCACCCGTTGCAGGGTGACGGCACCTTGCTCGACGGCATCCTCGCCGAGCGTGCGCGCATGGAAGAGCTCCGCGAGACGAGCGACGTGATCATCGACACGTCGGAACTCAACATCCACCAGTTGGCCACGACGATCTCCGAGAAGTTCGCCGAGTCCGACCGCGCCGGGGTCCAGGTGACCGTCCTCAGTTTCGGGTTCAAGTACGGCCTGCCCACCGACGCCGACATGGTGGGCGACGCGAGGTTCCTCCCCAACCCCTTCTGGGTGCCCGCGCTCCGGCAGCAGTCCGGGCTCGACGAGCCGGTCACGTCGTACGTCATGCAGCAGGACGGGGCCCGGGAGTTCGTCGACGCCTTCGCCGCTTCGCTCGTCCCCGTCTTGTCGGGCTATCAGCGTGAGAACAAGAGACACGCTACGATCGCCATTGGCTGCACCGGGGGCAAACATCGATCGGTCACCCTCGTGGGTGAACTGGCGGCGCGTCTGCGTGGACTCCCCGGCGTGGCCGTCAGCGTGAAACACCGCGACCTCGGCCGAGAATGACCCACCGAGGTGCTTCAGCACGCCCGTGCACCGACGACACCTCGACCTGACGAAAAGGAACAACCGGAGTGGCCCAGACTGCCGACGTCAAAGAAGAACTCGCCCGCGTCGAGGTGAGCAGGACGACGATCCGGGCCGCTGAGCTCGCCACCGTCCTCCGTTTCGCCGGGGGACTGCACCTCATCTCCGGTCGGATCGCCGTCGAGGCGGAACTCGATTCCGCGCTCATCGCCCGACGGGTCCGGAAGGACCTGGCCGAGCTGTACGGAGCCAGGAGCGACGTCGCGATGACGGCTTCTTCCGGCTCACGCCGCACCCCCGGGTTCCTCGTCCGGGTCCACGAGGCCGGTGAGACGCTGGCCCGTCAGACCGGACTCATGGACGCCCGCCGACGACCCGTCCGTGGCCTGCCGAACCGGCTCACGACCGGCTCGCGCGACGATCTCGCCGCCATCTGGCGAGGGGCGTTCCTCGCGCAGGGCTCGTTGACCGATCCCGGTCGGTCCGCCTCGCTCGAGGTCGTGTGCCCCGGCAACGAGACCGCCATGGCGCTCGTCGGGGCCGCTGGCCGACTGGGCGTCGCGGCGAAGGCCCGAGAGGTCCGCGGCGTGCACCGGGTCATCATCCGCGACGGCGAGGCCATCGGCACCATGCTCAAGGTGATGGGCGCCGAGAAGAGCGTCACCGACTGGGAAGAGATGCGCCAGCGCCGCGAGGTGCGCGCGACGGCGAACCGACTCGTCAACTTCGACGACGCCAACCTGCGACGGTCGGCCCAGGCCGCCGTGGCCGCGTGCGCCCGCGTCGACCGGGCGATGGAACTGCTCGGCGACGACATCCCCGAGCACCTCAAGTACGCGGGCGAGCTGCGACTTGCCCATCGCGACGCCAGCTTGGACGAACTCGGCCACCACGCCGACCCCCCGATGACCAAGGACGCCGTCGCGGGTCGGATCCGTCGCCTGCTCGCCATGGCCGACAAGAAGGCCGGCGACCTGGGGTTGCCGGGTACGGACGCCAACCTGCCGCACGACCTCGACCTCGACTAAGGGGCGGCGGAGGGTCTTCACGACGTCACCGGAGGACGAATTCCGGAGGGCTGCTGCTACTGTCGTAAGCGGTGTCCGACCCGAGGTCATCGAGAGTTCGGGCGTCGCCACGGGCCTGGTCGCCCACACCCTCCACGCGTCCCCACGACGCCTGATCATCAGGAGTTTCATTGACCGTCAAGATCGGCATCAACGGCTTCGGTCGCATCGGCCGTAACTACTTCCGCGCGGCGCTCGCCAAGGGAACCGACATCGAGATCGTCGCCGTCAACGACCTGACCGACAACGCCGCCCTCGCGCACCTCCTCAAGTTCGACTCGATCACGGGACGTCTCGACGCGACCGTCGAGCTGGACGGCGACTCGATCGTCGTCGACGGCAAGCCGATCAAGGTCCTCGCCGAGCGCGACCCCGCCAACCTGCCCTGGGGCGAGCTGGGCGTCGACATCGTCGTCGAGTCGACCGGTTTCTTCACGAAGGCCGAGGACGCACGCAAGCACATCACCGCCGGCGCGAAGAAGGTCCTCATCTCGGCTCCGGCCACGGGTGACGACGCCACCATCGTGCTGGGTGTGAACGAGGGCATCTACGACCCCGCCAACCACCACATCATCTCGAACGCGTCCTGCACGACGAACAGCCTGGCCCCCCTGATGAAGGTGTTCCTGGACAACTTCGGCGTCGAGCGCGGTCTCATGACGACGGTCCACGCGTACACGGCCGACCAGAACCTGCAGGACGGTCCGCACAAGGACCCCCGCCGTGCCCGTGCCGCCGCGCTCAACATCGTCCCGACGTCGACCGGTGCCGCCAAGGCCATCGGCCTCGTGATCCCCGAGCTCGCCGGCAAGCTCGACGGTTACGCCCTGCGCGTGCCCGTGCCCACCGGCTCGATCACCGACGTGACCCTCGAGACCAGCACGCCGGTAACGGTCGAGCAGATCAACGCCGCCTACAAGGCCGCCGCCGAGGGTGAGCTCAAGGGCATCCTGGCCTACTCCGAAGACCCTCTGGTGTCGACCGACATCACCACCGACCCGCACTCGTCGATCTACGACTCGGGCCTGACCAAGGTCATCGGCAACCTCGTCAAGATCACCTCGTGGTACGACAACGAGTGGGGCTACTCGAACCGTCTCGTCGACCTGACGAAGTACGTGGCCGACCGCCTCTAGTCCGACCTCGGTGCCCCGGCCCTCACGGGCCGGGGCACCGTCCTCCGAACCCGAAACGAACCCATGAGCCTGCGTACCCTCGATTCCCTCGGTCCCCTGTCGGGCAGACGCGTCATCGTCAGATGCGACCTCAACGTCCCTCTGAAGGACGGCGAGATCACCGATGACGGCCGCATCCGTGCCTCCCTCGAGACCCTCGACCTGCTGATCAACCAGGGGGCCAGGGTCGTGGTCATCTCGCACCTCGGCCGCCCCGACGGCGAGGCGAAGCCCGAGTACAGCCTCAGACCGGTCGCCCAACGCCTCAGCGAACTCCTCGGGAAGAGCGTCGGCTTCGCCGCGCACACCGTGGGTGACGAGACCGCCGCAGCAGTGGACGACCTCACCGACGGCCAGATCGTCGTCCTCGAGAACCTCCGCTTTAACGCCGCCGAGACGTCGAAGGACGAGTCCGAGCGTCAGGAGTTCGCCGCACGCCTGGCCGAGCTCGGTGACGTGTTCGTCTCCGACGGCTTCGGGGTCGTGCACCGCAAGCAGGCGAGTGTGTACGAGTTGCCCGCGCTCCTCCCGAGTGCGGCCGGGACGCTCATCTCGCGCGAACTCGAGGTCCTCGACAAGCTGACCGAGAACCCCACGCGCCCCTACAGCGTCGTCCTCGGCGGCTCGAAGGTCTCCGACAAGCTCGGCGTCATCGAGCACCTCCTTCCCCGGGTCGACAACCTGCTCATCGGTGGAGGGATGCTCTTCACGTTCCTCGCCGCCCAGGGACTCCCCGTCGGCAAGAGCCTGCTCGAGAAGGACCAGCTCGACCGGGTCCGCGGCTACGTCGAAGAGGCCGCGCGCCGGGGCGTCAACCTCGTGCTCCCCGTCGACGTGGTGGTCGCCTCGTCCTTCAGCGCGGACGCCGAGCACACGGTGGTCGCCTCGGACGGCATCGAATCCTCTGCTCTGGGCTCCGAGGCCCTGGGCCTGGACATCGGCCCCGAGACGGCCGCGCGCTTCGCGGAGACCGTCCAGACGTCGTCCACGGTCTTCTGGAACGGTCCGATGGGAGTCTTCGAGTTCCCCGCCTTCGCACACGGCACCCAGAAGGTCGCCGACGCGTTGACCCGGGTCTCCGGTCTCGGCGTCGTGGGCGGCGGCGACTCGGCCGCGGCCGTTCGTGCCCTGGGGTTCTCCGACGACCAGTTCGGCCACATCTCCACCGGCGGTGGAGCCAGCCTCGAGTTCCTCGAGGGCAAACGACTCCCCGGACTGGAGGTCCTCGGATGGTGACCACACGCACGCCCCTCATCGCCGGCAACTGGAAGATGAACCTCGATCACCTGCAGGCGATCGCGTTCGTCCAGAAGCTCGCATGGTCCCTCAAGGACGCCAAGCACGACTTCGACGCGGTCGAGACCGCGGTGTTCCCGCCGTTCACCGACCTCCGAAGCGTGCAGACCCTGCTCGACGCCGACAAGCTCGAGTTGGCTCTCGGAGCCCAAGACCTGTCCGCTCACGACTCGGGCGCCTACACGGGCGAGATCTCGGGGCAGTTCCTCGCCAAGTTGGACGTGCGCTACGTCCTGGTCGGGCACTCTGAGCGTCGGACGCTGCATGCCGAGGACGACGAGGTCGTGGCGACGAAGGTCGCCGCCGCGCATCGCTCGGGCCTCGTCCCCGTCGTCTGCGTCGGTGAGACGGCCGACGATCTCGAGCAGCACGGCCCCAGCGCGGTGCCGGTCGCCCAGCTCCGTGCGGCGCTCGCCCAGGTGCCGGCCTCCGCCGAGATCGTCGTCGCCTACGAGCCCGTCTGGGCCATCGGCTCCGGACAGGCCGCCACGGCCGAGCAGGCCGAGCAGGTCTGCGCGGCCCTGCGGGCGGCCCTGGTCGAGATCGTCGGTCCGGACGCCGCCGCCACCACCCGCGTCCTCTACGGCGGCTCGGTCAAGTCCACGAACATCGCATCGTTCATGCGAGAGCCCAACGTCGACGGAGCGCTCGTCGGTGGGGCGAGCCTCGACGTGTCCGAGTTCGCCAACATCGTCCGCTTCCAGGCGCACGTCGGCGTCTGAGGGCCGGGCGCGTCGCCCGTCGGCGCCCCTCCGACTCGGCCTGCCGGGGCGACGGCCTCTCGCGGTTATACTGTTCAGCGGTCTCACCGCATCGAAAGGTCCTACGTGGAAATTCTCCAGGTCATCCTGCAGGTGTTGCTCGGCATCACGAGCCTCCTGTTGACCCTCCTCATCCTGCTCCACCGCGGCCGTGGTGGCGGTCTCTCCGACATGTTCGGCGGTGGCGTCACGAGCAACCTCGGGGCGTCCGGTGTAGCCGAACGCAACCTCAACCGCATCACGGTCTTCCTGGGTCTCGTCTGGATCACCTGCATCGTGGTCCTGGGCCTCATCACCAAGTTCGCGGCGGTCAGCTGATGGCCTCGGGCGGTAGCGCAATCCGCGGCTCGCGCGTCGGCGCAGGTCCCATGGGTGAGCAAGATCGCGGCTTCCACGCCGAGCGGATCACCATCTCGTACTGGGATGCCCTCGGCAACGAGGTCGTCCGTCACTTCGCGGCCAACGTGCCCGACGAAGAGATCCCCGAGACCGTCGACTCACCCTCGAGTGGATTGCCGGCAGGGCGCGACAAGGCGAACCCGCCGACGGTCGCGAAGCTCGAGCCGTACAAGACGCACCTCGCGTACGTCAAAGAGCGACGGACCGAAGAAGAAGCCGAGCAGTTGCTCGAAGAGGCTCTACAGCAGCTGCGAGTCCGACGCGGCAAGGCCTGATCCAGCCGATCGCGCCTCCCGGTGTCTCCACACCGGACATGACGAAGGGCTCCGCAGCCGTGAGCTGTGGGGCCCTTCGTCATGCCGGCGTCGGTGCGCCCGCGGCGGGACTCAGTAGGTGGAGGCGATCAAGTTCTCGGGGACCTCAGCCGCCGCGTCCTGGTCGACGAAGAAGACCGTCCGCTTGCGTCCCTTGACCCCTGCCACCGGCACCTGGTCTGCGCCGGCACCCGCCAGGGCGAGCCCCAACGACGAAGCCTTCTCGGCTCCGGCGAGGATCATCCAGACGCGCTGGGAGTTGTTGATGACCGGCAGGCTCAACGTGAGGCGTACGGGCGGAGGCTTGGGGGAGTCGTCGATCGTGAGCACGGTCGGCTCGAGCTGGCGGATCTGTGCCTTGTCCGGGAACAACGAGGCGACGTGACCGTCGGGACCGACCCCGAGGAGCGTGATGTCGAAGCGGGGGGCCGCGTCGTCGGCCTGTGCGTGCTGCAGCAACTCGTTCCGGTAAGCGTCGGCGGCCGCCTCGACGTCGTCGAAGTCGCCGACCGCACCGAATCGGTGGACGTTCTCGGGCAGCAACCCGATGTGGTCGAGCAGGTCGATGCCGGCCTGGGTGTCGTTTCGGTCCGCGTCCCCTGCGGGGACCCAGCGCTCGTCGGCCCACCAGATCGAGACCTTCGACCAGTCGACGCTGTCACGAGCCGGCGACGCGTTGATGGCCGCCAGCACGAGGGTGCTCACCGAGCCACCGCTGACGACGACCGACGCATAGTTCTGCTCTTCGAGCACGTCGATGATCTTGGTGATGAAGCGGGCAGCCACGGAGGCACCCAGCGATTCTTTGTCGGGGTGGACCAGCACCCGGCGTTCGTTCGTCACGGTTCTCTATCTGCTCTAGTTGCTCTGGACGGGTTCGCTCAGTTGGCCGACCCCGTGTCTCACGACGTTCCCGAACAGGTCGTCGGGGTCGAGTCTACGGAGTTCCTCGGCCAGGCAGTCGCGCAGCGAGCGGCGTGGCAGCGCGAGGTCGTGCGTGGGTTGACCCGGTTGGGTGAGCGTCGCCACGTCGTCCAGGGAGCGTTCGAGGACGATGGACCCGGAGGCGCGGACCAGTTGGACACCGTGGATGCCGCTCGATCCCGTCGCCCGGGTCGTCAGCTCACCGTCGACGGGTACCTGGAGCTGCAGACGCAACCAGGCGGCCAAGAGCAAAGTCGACGGAGAATCGGGTGCGCCGGAGACACCGACCTCGGTGACCGATTCGTAAGGCGGTTGGTCGAGCACGGCAGCCAGTTGCGCCCGCCAGAGGGTGAGCCGGGTCCAGGCGAAGTCGGTGTCGCCGGGAGCGTAGCTCCGGGCGAGGTCGATGATCGACTGGCGTGGGTTGGACTGGCTCGCCGCATCCGTGATCCGCCGTTGCGCGATGCGCCCGAGGGGAGACTCGGAGACGACGGCGGGAGCGGTCTTCGGCCACCAGGCGACGACGGGAGCGTCGGGCAGCAGGAGCCCGGTCACGAGCCCCTCCTCGTCGCTCGCGGTCTCTCCGTAGGCCCGGAGCAGGATGACCTCGCTGGCACCGGCGTCGCCGCCGACCCGGATCTGCGCGTCCAGTCGCCCGTCGACCTCGTCGAGATCGAGGTCGGTCGACGTGGAGACGACGATGACCCTCATGGGGTGCTCTCGCGAGGCGTCGTTCGCGGCCTCGATGGCTTCCTCCTCGTCACCGAGACGGGTGGAGATGATCAGGGTGAGGACTCGGCCCAGCGCGACCGCGCCTCCTTCTTCCCGGATCTTGACCAGCGTCTTCTGGACGCGGCTGATGGTGCTGTCGGGCAGGTCGACGATCACGGACGCCTCCAGGTACGGCCGTCACGGGCCATGAGTTCGTCGGCAGAGGCGGGTCCCCACGTGCCGGGTCGGTACTGTTCGGGCTGACCCTTAGTCGCCCAGAACTCCTCGATCGGGTCGAGGATCTTCCAGGAGAGCTCGACCTCCTCGTGCCGGGGGAACAGGGGCGGGTCGCCCAGGAGGACGTCGAGGATGAGGCGCTCGTAGGCCTCCGGGCTCGCCTCGGTGAAGGCGTGCCCGTATCCGAAGTCCATCGTGACGTCACGGACCTGCGTGCCGATCCCGGGCACCTTGGACCCGAAGCGCAGGGTCACTCCCTCGTCGGGCTGGACCCGGATCACGAGGGCGTTCTGCCCCAGCGACGTCTGCGTGCCGAAGATGTTCTCGGGCACCTGCTTGAAGACGACGGCGATCTCGGTCACGCGACGGCCGAGACGCTTTCCGGCCCGGAGGTAGAAGGGGACTCCCGCCCACCGCCGGGTCGCGATCTCGAGCTTGATGGCGGCGAACGTCTCGGTCGTGCTCTCGGGATTCATGCCTTCTTCGTCCAGGAAGCCGAGCACCTTCTCTCCGCCCTGCCACCCCCCGGCGTACTGACCCCGCGCGGTTCCCGCGGCGAGGTCGGCGGGGAGGCGGACGGCCGAGAGGATCTTCTCCTTCTCGGCCCGGAGGTCACGGGCGGCGAAGGTGACCGGCTCTTCCATCGCCGTCAGGGCGAGGAGCTGGAGGAGGTGGTTCTGGATGACGTCACGAGCGGCGCCGATGCCGTCGTAGTAACCGGCGCGGCCGCCGACGCCGATGTCCTCGGCCATGGTGATCTGCACGTGGTCGACGTAGTTGGAGTTCCAGAGGGGTTCGTACATCTGGTTGGCGAACCGCAGCGTGAGGAGGTTCTGCACCGTCTCTTTGCCGAGGTAGTGGTCGATTCGGAACACGCTGTCGGGCTCGAAGACGGTCTCGACGACGGCGTTGAGCTCGCGGGCTGTCGTGAGGTCGCTGCCGAAGGGCTTCTCGATGACGACGCGTCTCCACGCACCGTCCTTCTCCTCGGCGAGGCCCGAGTTGCGCAGCTGCTCGGTGACCATGGGGAACGCCTTGGGCGGGATCGAGAGGTAGAAGGCGTGGTTGCCCATCGTCCCGCGCTCACGGTCGAGCTCTTCGATGGTGTCCTTGAGCCGAGCGAACGCGTCGGCGTCGTCGAAGACCCCCTGGACGAAACGGAAGCCTTCTTTGAGTTGACGCCAGACGTCTTCGTCGAACGGCGTGCGAGCGTGCTCCTTGACGGCCTGGTACACGACCTGTTCGAAGTCCTGGCCCTCGAATTCACGACGGGCGAAGCCGACGAGCGCGAACCCGGGGGGCAACAGACCACGGTTGGCCAGGTCGTACACGGCAGGCATGAGCTTCTTGCGGGAGAGATCACCCGTCACACCGAAGATGATGAGACCGCTGGGCCCCGCGATGCGGTTGAGACGTCGGTCGGAGGGCAACCGGAGCGGGTTGGACTCCGGCGTGATCGGCACCGGTGACATGATGTTCCGTTCTGTGGTTCGAAGGTGTTCCGGTCGGGACGGGCGGAGCCGGCCGGGAACACCGGTGGCAAGGCGAAAGGGCCGGCGCCCCTGGGGACGCCGGCCCTTTCGGCTCAGCGGAGTGCGGCGGTGATGACCGGCAGCGCGGCCGCCACGTCGGTCACCGTCAGCGTGAGCACGGGACGGCCGTGCTCGGCCAGGACCTTGGCGTCACCGGCGGCCTGGGCCTGCACGAGCTGCCCGAACGTGAACGGGCTGTCCGGGATCTCGAGGTCGGTCGCGGGGACCTGCGTGATCTGCAGGAACACACCGTTGGCCGGCCCACCCTTGTGGTACTGACCCGTCGAGTGCAGGAAGCGCGGACCCCATCCGAAGGTGACGGGACGCTGCGTGCGCATCGCGAGGACGTCGCGGACCTCTTCGAGCTGCGGGTTCGCCACGCGGTCGACGTAGGCCTGGATCGAGACGTAGCCGTCGTCGCTCAGGTGCGAGAGGAGCGCGGCCACGGCGGACTCGAGAGAGTCGCCCAGCTCGATTCCTCCGACCTCGCGGACCTCGACACCCTCGGCCGTGAAGGCCGGGGGAGTGGGCTCGGGACGGTCGTCGAGCAACGCCCGCGTCGCGACCTTGGCCGACTCGACGTCGGGCTGGTCGAACGGGTTGATGTCGAGCAGACGCCCGGCCACGGCGACGGCGTACTCCCAGACCATGATCTGGCCACCGAGCGAACCCGAGATCTCCACCTCGCCGGGCGCGACCTCACGGGTCTCGTCGGTGTTCGCCACGAGACGGACGACCTGCACGTCGTGCAGCCCCGCCGTGATCTCGGGGGCGGAGGTGCCGATGACGACGGGGAGCAGGCCGCGACCCTGCTTGCCGGTCGACTCGGCGATGAGCTGTTCGGCCCAGTCCGGGAACCCCACGATGTGGGTGCCGTCGGCGACGATGGCGATCTTGTCGCGCAGGGGCGAGGTGCCTGCCAGGACGGCACCCAACACGAGACCCGGGTTGTCGGCGCGGTCCTGGGCCAGCTCGACCGTGACGGCGTCGGCCTCGGCGAGCAGCTCGCGGATGTCGGCGCCGGCCAGGCCGGACGGCACGAGGCCGAACGCCGACAGGGCCGAGTAGCGCCCGCCGATGTTGGGGTCGGCGTTGAAGACGCGGTAACCGGCCTCACGGGCCTGCCCGTCGAGGGGCGATCCGGGATCGGTGACCACGACGATGCGCTCGACGGGGTCGATGCCGGCGTCGGTGAACGCCTTCTCGAAGGTCTTGCGCTGGCTGGCGGTCTCGACGGTGGAACCCGACTTCGACGAGACCACGAGCACGGTGCGCTCGAGACGGTCGGCGAGGGCCGTGAGGACCTGACCGGGCTCCGTGGCGTCGAGCACGGTGAGCTCGACGCCGTAGGTGCGGGTGATGACCTCGGGCGCGAGCGACGATCCACCCATGCCCGCGAGGACGACGTGGTCGACACCCTTGGCGGCGAGCTCGTCCCGGAGCGAGTCGATCTCGTCGAGCAGCGGAGTCGAGACCACGACGGCCTCGGTCCAGCCGAGACGCTTGGCGGACTCGTCCTCGGCGTCAGGGCCCCACAGGGTGGGGTTCTGAGCCGTGATGCCCGAGGCGACGAGGTCACTCACGAGCTGCGGGACGACCGTCTCGACCGCCTGTGCGGCGTCGCCGCTGGCAGCGATGGTGATGGTCACTTGGACTCCCCGGCGGGCTTGGCGGCCTCGAGGGCAGCGGTGACCGTGTCGAGCAGTTCGTTCCACGAGACGACGAACTTCTCGACGCCCTCTTTCTCGAGGGCCTCGGTCACGTCGTCGTACGAGACGCCCTGCGCCGCGATCGCGTCCATGGTCTCGTTGGCCGAGGCGTAGGAGGCGCTGATCGTGTCGCCACGGACGTCACCGTGGTCGAAGGTCGCCTCGAGCGTCTTCTCGGGCATCGTGTTGACGACGTCCTGGGCGACGAGCTCGACCACGTACGTGGTGTCGAGGACGGCGGGGTCCTTGACACCGGTGGAAGCCCAGAGGGGACGCTGCTTGTTGGCACCGGCGGCGAGGAGGCCCTTGGCCCGCTCGGTGTCGAAGGCCTGCTGGTAGACCTCGTAGGCGAGCTGGGCGTTGGCCACGCCGGCCTTGCCCTTCAGGGCCTTGGCCTCGTCGGTCCCGACCGCGTCGAGACGCTTGTCGATCTCGGTGTCGACGCGCGACACGAAGAACGAGGCGACGGAGTGGATCTCGGTGATGTCGATGCCGGCGGCCTTGGCCTGCTCGAGACCCGTGAGGTACGCGTTGATGACGGCGCGGTAGCGCTCGAGGCTGAAGATCAGGGTCACGTTGACGCTGATGCCCTGGGCGATGACGGCGGTGATGGCCTCGAGGCCCTCGACGGTCGCGGGGATCTTGATCAGGGCGTTGGGGCGACCGACCTTGGCGGCGAGCTTGACCGCCTGGTCGATGGTGCCCTGCGCGTCGTGCGCGAGACCGGGCTCGACCTCGATCGACACGCGGCCGTCGAAGCCGTCCGTCGTGTCGTAGAGCTCGCGGAAGATGTCGCAGGCGCGGGTGACGTCGTCGGTCGTGATCTCGAAGACGGCGTCCGTGACGCTGACACCGGTCTTCGCGAGCAGGGCGACCTGGTCGTCGTAGGCCTCGCCCTTGGCGAGAGCCGACGCGAAGATCGTGGGGTTGGTGGTGACGCCGACGACGTTGCGCTCGGCGATCAGCTTCTGGAGGCCGCCCGCGTTGATGCGCTCACGCGAGAGGTCGTCGAGCCAGATGCTGACGCCTGCGGCGGACAGCTGTGCGGTGTTGGAATCGGTCATGGTGTTCTTCTCTTTCCTTCGTCGTCGCTCAGAGAGCGGCGATCGAGTCCTTGGCGGCGGCGACGGCGGCTTCGGTCGTCATGCCGAACTGCTTGAACAGCGTCTTGTAGTCGGCCGAAGCACCGAAGTGCTCGATCGACACGCTGCGACCGGCGTCACCGACGATGCCGCGCCACGGCATGGCCACACCGGCCTCGATCGAGACGCGGGCCTTGACGGCGGCCGGGAGGACCGCCTCCTTGTACTCGTCGCTCTGCTCGTCGAACCACTCGATGCTCGGTGCCGAGACGACGCGGGCGTTGATGCCCTCGCCGCGCAGGACCTCACGGGCCTCGACGGCGATCTGCACCTCGGAACCCGTGGCGACGAAGATCACGTCGGGCGTTCCGCCCGGTGCCTCGGCCAGGACGTAGGCGCCCTTCGCCACGTTCTTCGCCGACGCGAAGGTGTCACCCTCGGCGTCACCGGTGCCGCGCTCGAAGACGGGCAGGTTCTGACGGCTGAGCGCGATGCCGGCGGGGCCGTGGTGGCGCTCGAGGATCGTCGCCCAGGCCCAGGCCGTCTCGTTGGCGTCGGCGGGACGCACGACGTCGAGGTCGGGGATCGCGCGGAGCGACGCGAGCTGCTCGATCGGCTGGTGCGTCGGACCGTCCTCGCCCAGGGCCACGGAGTCGTGGGTCCAGACGTAGATCGCCGGGGACTTCATCAGTGCCGCGAGGCGGACCGCCGGGCGCATGTAGTCGCTGAAGATCAGGAACGTGCCACCGAACGGGCGCGTGTTGCCGTGCAGCGTGATGCCGTTGAGGATGGCGCCCATCGCGTGCTCGCGGATGCCGAAGTGCAGAACGCGACCGTAGGGGTCTCCGCTCCATTCGTCGGTCGACCACTCGGTGGGGACGAACGACTTCGAGCCCGTGATCGTCGTCAGGTTCGACTCGGCCAGGTCGGCCGACCCGCCCCAGAGCTCGGGGACCACGCCGGCGAGGGCGTTGATGACCTTGCCGGAGGCGGCGCGGGTGGAGACGTCCTTGCCGGCCTCGAAGACGGGGAGCGCTTCTTCGACGCCCTCGGGCAGCTCGTTCGCGAGGATGCGGTCGAGCATGACCTTCTTGTCGGGGTTGGCCGACGCCCAGGCGGCGAGCTTCTCGTCCCACTCGGCGTGCTGGGCCTGACCGCGCTCGACGGCCTTGCGGGTGTGCTCGAGGACGGCGGGGTCGACGTCGAAGGACTTCTCGGGGTCGAACCCGAGGACCGACTTGAGGCCGGCGACCTCGTCGGCGCCGAGGGCCGAACCGTGGATCTTGCCGGAGTTCTGCTTCTTGGGCGAGGGCCAGCCGATGATCGTCTTGAGGATGATCAGGGAGGGCTTGTCGGTGACGGCCTTGGCCTTCTCGATGGCGTCGTGCAGCTCGGCGACGTCCTCGACGTACTCGCCGGTCTTCTTCCAGTCGACGACCTGGACGTCCCAGTCGTAGGACTCGAAGCGCTTGTGGACGTCCTCGGTGAAGGCGATGTTGGTGTCGTCCTCGATCGAGATCTGGTTCGAGTCGTAGATGGCGACGAGGTTGCCGAGCTTCTGGTGCCCGGCCAGCGACGCGGCCTCGCTCGTGACGCCCTCTTGCATGTCGCCGTCACCGGCGATGACGTACACGAAGTGGTCGAAGGGGCTCGTGCCGGGGGCGGCGTCGGGGTCGAACAGGCCGCGCTCGAAACGGGCGGCGTAGGCGAAGCCCACCGAGCTGGCGAAGCCCTGGCCCAGCGGACCGGTGGTGATCTCGATGCCGTCCGTGTGGCCGTACTCGGGGTGGCCGGGGGTCTTCGAGCCCCAGGTGCGCAGGGCCTCGAGGTCGTCGAGCTCGAGACCGTAGCCGCCCAGGTAGAACTGGATGTACTGCGTCAGCGAGCTGTGGCCGACGGACAGGATGAACCGGTCGCGACCGATCCAGGTGCTGTCGCTCGGGTCACGACGCATGACCTTCTGGAAGAGCAGGTACGCGGCGGGCGCCAGGCTCATCGCGGTGCCGGGGTGACCGTTGCCGACCTTCTCGACCGCGTCGGCCGCGAGGACGCGGACCGTGTCTACTGCTTTGTTGTCAATGGATTCCCATTGCAGATCTGCCACTGGAAGTTGACCCTTCTTGATGCGAACTGCGCGGGGTCGATTCGCTCCCGCGCTGACGTGCGCCTGCCGAGACGTCGTCGGCTGGGTCGCACACACGCCGGGGCGGAGATCGGGACGGTTCGTCCGGTGATTCGGGACCGAGAGGGCGTACGACTGGCAAGCACCTGTAAGTATAGGGACGAACCCCCTTCGCCCGTCCGCATCGGCCGAGGGTTCGCCGTCAGCGTCGACGTTCATCGCCTAGACTCCTTGGGCAAACCGTTCGTCTCGTTAGAGGACTCATGACCGCAGCCGTTGACATCCGCCCCGACACGTCACCCCGGGGCTTCCGTCGCAAGGCTCGGGCGTACGTCGCCCTCACGAAGCCCCGCGTGATGGAGCTCCTGCTCGTCACCACGGCGCCGACGATGTTCCTGGCCCAGGGGGGCATCCCCAACCTGTGGCTCGTCGCCGCGACGCTGATCGGTGGGGCGCTGAGCGCCGGCTCGGCCTCGGCCTTCAACTGCTACATCGACCGCGACATCGACCGCATCATGAAGCGGACGCAGGGTCGACCGCTCGTGACCGGCGAGGTCAGCGACCGCGAGGCGTTGATCTTCTCGTACGTGGTCGGCGTCGCGTCGATCGTCTGGCTCGGCCTGACGGTCAACCTGCTCTCGGCGGCGCTGTCGCTCGGGGCGATCCTCTTCTACGTCGTCGTGTACACGCTCTGGCTGAAGCGCCGCACGCCGCAGAACATCGTGTGGGGCGGCATCGCCGGGTGCATGCCGGTGCTCATCGGCTGGGCCGCCGTCACGAACGACCTGTCCTGGTCGGCCGTCATTCTCTTCATGGTCATCTTCCTCTGGACGCCGCCGCACTACTGGCCACTGTCGATGAAGTACCGCGACGACTACGCCGCGGCCGACGTCCCCATGCTCGCCGTGGTGCGCGGCCGGTCGATCGTCGGCCTGCAGGTGATCCTCTACGCCTGGGCCACCGTGGTCTGCTCCCTGATCCTCGTCCCCGTCGCCGGCATGGGCGTGCTCTACACCGTCGTGGCACTCGCGAGCGGGGCCTGGTTCGTCTGGGAGTCGCATCGGCTCTACAGCCGGGCCATCCAGCACGTCGCCGAGGTCCGTCCGATGCGCGTCTTCCACAGCTCCATCACGTACCTCACGCTCCTGTTCGTCGCCGTCGGGGTCGACCCCCTGCTGCCGTTCTGATCCCGTGAGGCCGTCCGACTGGACCGTCCGTCCGGCGCGCCCGGACGACCTCGAACAGCTGACCGCTCTCAAGCTCGTGGTGCTGCGACCCGAGTTCGAGAGGCTCGGCATCTGGAACCCGGCCCGCCACCGGGCTCGATTCGTCCGCGAGTACGTGGCCGACGAGACACGAGTCGTCGAAGGCGACCAGCGCCTCCTCGGCTGCATCGCGCTTCACCCGGACGGCGACACGACCTGGCTCCGTCACTTCTACCTGGTCGAGGAGGCGCGGGGCCACGGGATCGGGACGACCCTCCTCGCGCAGGCGATCGGCTCGGTCACCACGGGGTCGGTCACCCTCGACGTGCTCACGGGAAGCCGAGCAGTGTCGCTCTACGAGCGGACGGGCTTCGTCGTCGTCGAGCAGGACGACGTCGACACCGTCATGCGCCGGGGCTAGACCCCCCGTCGCCCGGGTCAGACGCGGGCGGCGGCCGCCTCGACGATCGGCTCGACCTCGTCGGGAGCCTGGTCGTTGCGCAGCGACAGCACCACGGCGGTCGTCGCGGCCACCAGCAGCGCGGCCAGGACCATGTGACTCCCCACGAGCAGGGGCGGCAGTCCGGAGCGCGCCTGGGTGATGCCGACGGCGATCTGGACGAGTTCGACGCCCAGCAGGGCCACGGGGAACCGACGGGGGAGGCCCGCCTGGACGGTCCAGGCGAGGACCGCCAGGGTGAGAGCGAGGGTCGCGTAGGCCGGCCAGCTGTGGACGTGGTCCATGATCGCCGGGTCGAGGCCGTTGCGGGGGGTCGCCGCATCGCCGGCGTGGGGGCCGGAGCCGGTCGTCAGGACGCCGACGATCACGGTCACGCCGACCACGGCGGCCGTCACGTGGACGAGTCGCGCATGACCACGCGGAGTGGCGGCGTGGTGCCCACGGGGCCCGCGGTACACGCGCCAGAGCAGGGTGGTGGTGAGGGCGACGAGGGCGATCGAGACGACGAAGTGTGCCCCGACGATGTACGGGTTCAGACCGGTGAGGACGGTGATCCCCCCGAGCACGGCCTGGAAGGGGATGCTCAGGCCCTGGACGAGGGTGAGCCAGAAGAAGTCGCGGCGGACCTTCCGCATCCGCAGCACGAAGAGGAAGGCGAGGATGACGACGAGCGTGAGCACGAAGGTCAGGAGGCGGTTGCCGAACTCGATGACCCCGTGGATGCCCATCTCGGGCGTGCTGACGAAGGAGTCGGCGGTGCAGCGTGGCCAGGTGGGGCAGCCGAGCCCCGATCCCGTGAGCCGCACCGCACCTCCCGTGCCGATCAGCAGCACCTGGCAGACGAACGACGCCCACGCGACGAAACGGACCCGGCGATCGACGGTCGTGGGGAGCCACGACCAGGCTCGGGTCAGGACTCCGGTGGCGCCCACCTGTGCGTTGCTCACGACTTGCTGCCTTTCGTCACTTTCGGCGGTCGGCCCTGTAGAATCAACGGGTTCAGGAACACGACCCGGCAGGGTGTCGACGGAGACATCCGAAGGACGTGAGATCCGCAGAAGCGGGACGCGGCCTTCATCAACAGTCTAAGCAACGCCACCTGACGTCTCGATCATGTCGAGCGTCGACGGACGGAGCGGCGACAGCCGACGTGTTCGACTCGCAGGGCGAGCAGCTGGGCCGCTCCACCACCCGGGGAATGCCGTTCGGCCGACCCGTGTTCGGTCCGGCAGAGAAAGAGGTAGTCATGTCAGACGTGTTGATCGATCGACCCGAGCTCGAGAGCCTGGGGCAGTACGAGTTCGGCTGGTCCGACTCCGACACCGCGGGCGCCTCGGCGCGCCGAGGGGTGTCACCCGAGGTCGTCACCGACATCTCGAACTTGAAGAGCGAACCCGAGTGGATGCTCAAGAACAGGCTCAAGGGCCTGACGCTGTTCGAACGCAAGCCCATGCCGACGTGGGGTGCCGACCTGTCGGGCATCGACTTCGACAACATCAAGTACTTCGTCCGGTCGACCGAGAAGCAGGCGACGACCTGGGACGAGCTGCCGGACGACATCAAGAACACCTACGAGAAGCTCGGCATCCCCGAGGCCGAGCGCAACCGCCTCGTCGCCGGCGTCGCCGCCCAGTACGAGTCCGAGGTGGTCTACCACCAGATCCGCGAGGACCTCGAGCAGCAGGGTGTCATCTTCATGGACACCGACACCGCGTTGCGCGAGCACCCCGAACTCTTCCAGGAGTACTTCGGCACGGTCATCCCGGCCGGCGACAACAAGTTCGCCGCACTGAACACCGCCGTGTGGTCGGGCGGCTCGTTCGTGTACGTGCCCAAGGGCGTCCACGTCGAGATCCCGCTCCAGGCGTACTTCCGCATCAACACCGAGAACATGGGTCAGTTCGAGCGGACGCTGATCATCGCCGACGAGGGCAGCTACGTCCACTACATCGAGGGCTGCACGGCCCCGATCTACAAATCGGACTCCCTGCACTCGGCCGTGGTCGAGATCATCGTGAAGAAGAACGCCCGAGTGCGGTACACGACGATCCAGAACTGGTCGAACAACGTGTACAACCTGGTCACCAAGCGGGCGATCGCGCACGAGGGCGCCACCATGGAGTGGATCGACGGCAACATCGGCTCGAAGGTGACGATGAAGTACCCGTCCATCTACCTGGTCGGTGAGCACGCCAAGGGCGAGACCCTGTCCGTGGCCTTCGCGGGCCCCGGTCAGCACCAGGACGCCGGCGCGAAGATGATCCACATGGCGCCTTACACGACGTCGTCCATCGTGTCGAAGTCGATCGCGCGAGGCGGCGGTCGCGCGGGTTACCGTGGCGAGGTGAGAGTCGACGAGGCCGCCCACCACGCGGCCAACACGGTCCGCTGTGACGCCCTGCTCGTCGACACGATCTCTCGTTCCGACACCTACCCCGCGATCGACATCCGCGTCGACGACGTCCAGCTCGGTCACGAGGCGACGGTGTCGCGGGTCAGCGAAGAGCAGCTCTTCTACCTCATGTCACGCGGCATGGCCGAAGACGAGGCCATGGCCATGATCGTCCGTGGCTTCATCGAGCCCATCGCCCGCGAACTCCCGATGGAGTACGCGCTCGAACTCAACAAGCTCATCGAGATGAGCATGGAAGGATCAGTCGGCTAGATGTCCGCCGCAGCACCCACCACCACACCAGAGTCCACCACCACGCCGGGCGTCCAGCACGGCGCGGGTGCCCACAGTGACGGCGGCTGGGGCCTCGTGCCCGTCCAGACGCGTTCCGAGCGGTTCACCTCGGTCGACCCCACGGCGTTCCCCGACGTGACCGGTCGCGAGGTGGACTGGAAGCTCAGTCCGGTGTCGCGCCTCCGTCCGTTGATCGACGGAGACCTCGACGGCTCGCCTTACGCCTACCTGGCCCGCGAGACGCCCGGCGCGACCGTCGAATGGGTCGACCGGTCCGACTCCCGTGTCGGCACGGCGGGCACTCCCGAGGACAAGGCCGCCGCCAACGCGTGGTCGAGCGTCGAGAAGGTGCTCGTCGTGACCCTCGACGGCGACGAACCGTCGGCCATCACCATCGGCCGCTCGGGCCTCGACCGTGAACCACGGGCGGGTCATACGCTGATCCACGCCAAGGCCAACAGCCAGTCCATGGTCGTCCTCCGCAACACCGGATCGGCCCAGCTGGTCGAGAACGTCGAGATCGTCGTGGACGAGGGCGCGCACCTCACCGTCGTCACGCTCCAGGAGTGGGACGACGACGCCGTGCACGTCGCGAGCCACCACGCCCGGATCGGGCGCGACGCCCAGCTGAAGCACTTCGTCGTCAGCCTGGGTGGCTCGGTCGTCCGGGTCAACCCGTCGGCCCACCTGGCCGAGCAGGGCGCGGACGCCGAGCTCTATGGCGTGTACTTCGCGGACGCCGGTCAGCACCTCGAACAGCAGGTGTACGTGAACCACGACGCCCCCAAGACGCGGAGCCGGGTGAACTACAAGGGCGCCCTGCAGGGTGCCGGTGCCCGCACGGTGTGGATCGGCGACGTCCTGATCGGTCGGACGGCACCAGGCACCGACAGCTACGAGCAGAACCGCAACCTGGTGCTGAGCGAGGGCACGCGCGCCGACTCGATCCCGAACCTCGAGATCGAGACCGGCGACATCGAAGGCGCCGGTCACGCCAGCGCGACGGGTCGCTTCGACGACGAGCACCTCTTCTACCTCCAGTCGCGCGGCATCTCCGAGCACGAGGCGCGTCGCCTCGTCGTCCTCGGATTCCTCGTCGAGGTCATCCAGAAGATCGGGGACGCCGACCTGCAGGCCCGCCTCGTGGACGCCATCGAGGTCGAACTGGCCGCGGGCGAGGCGACCTCGACCGAGACGATCGCCTGATGGCGACGAAGGTCTGCGGCGTCGACGACGTCAGCCCCTCCCAGGCCCATCGCGTCGTCGTCGACGGCGTCGCGATCGCCGTCGTGAAGGACAGCGCCGGCACGATCCACGCCATCGGCGACACCTGCACCCACGGCGACATCTCGCTCTCCGAGGGCTTCGTCGAGGACGACACCCTCGAATGCTGGGCCCACGGCTCGAAATTCGAGCTCACCACCGGCAAGCCGCTCACGCTGCCCGCCTACGAACCCGTACCGGTCTTCTCGGTCTCCGTCATCGACGGCGAGGTGTACGTCGACACCACCTCGACCTCCACCGACGCCGCACAGTAAAGGAACAGAACGCATGTCCACTCTCGAGATCCGTGACCTCAAGGTCAGCATCGACACCGACGCCGGCCCCAAGCCCATCCTCAAGGGCGTCGACCTCACCATCAACGAGGGCGAGATCCACGCCGTCATGGGCCCCAACGGCTCGGGCAAGTCGACGCTCGCCTACACGATCGCCGGCCACCCCCGCTACAACGTCGACGGCGGATCGATCCTGCTCGACGGTCGCGAGGTGCTCGAGATGAGCGTCGACGAGCGTGCCAAGGCGGGCCTCTTCCTCGCCATGCAGTACCCCGTCGAGATCCCCGGCGTCACGGTCTCGAACTTCCTCCGGACGGCCAAGACGGCCCTGGACGGAGAGGCCCCCGCGATCCGCGGCTGGATCAAGGACCTCCGCGAGTCGATGACCGCCCTCAAGATGGACTCGGCCTTCGCCGAGCGCAACGTCAACGAGGGTTTCTCGGGTGGCGAGAAGAAGCGCCACGAGATCATGCAACTCGAACTGCTTAAGCCGAAGTTCGCCGTCCTCGACGAGACCGACTCCGGTCTGGACGTCGACGCCCTCAAGATCGTGTCCGAGGGTGTCAACCGCGCGAAGGCCAACACCGGCCTCGGTCTGTTGCTCATCACGCACTACACGCGCATCCTCCGTTACATCAAGCCCGACTTCGTCCACGTCTTCGTCGACGGCCACGTCGCCGACGAGGGCGGCCCCGAGCTGGCCGACCGTCTCGAGAACGAGGGCTACGACCGGTACGTGACGGCAGCCGCCGCCGAGGCCGCCGCGACCTCGGCGGTCTGACCATGGCCGTCGCACTCAGCCCCGAGAAGTTCGACCAGACCATCGAGGCCCTGAAAGAGGTCGTCGACCCCGAGCTGGGCGTCAACATCGTCGACCTCGGTCTCATCTACGACCTGGCGATGGACGAAGAGCACGAGAACGCCCTCATCATCAGCATGACGCTCACGAGCGCAGGCTGCCCGTTGACGGACGTCATCGAGGGCGACACGGCCAACGCCCTCGACGGGGTCGTGGACGCGTTCCGCATCAACTGGGTGTGGATGCCGCCGTGGGGCCCCGACCGCATCACGGACGACGGACGCGACATGATGCGAGCCATCGGGTTCTCCATCTGAGAGTCGCCCGACGACGACACGACGAAGCCCCGCCCCTCCGAGAGGGGCGGGGCTTCGTCGTCGCGTCCCTCGCCGGGCACGCCGAGGGAGCGGGAGGCAGCTAGTCGCCGATGCGCTTCAGAGCACGCCAGGCGAGGGGCAGGGCCGCCGCCGCGATCAGCCACTTGGCGATCCCGCCCACGATGAACGGGTACAGACCGGCGGCGAGGACGCTCGGCAGGTCGTTCGGCAGGCCCAGCGATCCGAGCACGACGGCCAGGTAGGGGAGGCCCACGGCGAAGGGGATCAGGCTCGCGAGGAAGAACGCGGCGGCAGAACGCCACCATTGCTTGTCCCACTCGCGCTCGGAGAGCCAGCCGATGACGGCAGCCGCCAGGACGAATCCGATGACGAAGCCGAAGCTCGGCTTGAGGACGCTGAGGGGACCGCCCGAGAACTCGGCGAAGATCGGCAGGCCGGCGACTCCCAGCACGAGGTAGGTGGCCAACGACAGCGCCCCTCGACGGGCCCCGAGGGAGGCGCCGACGAGCATGACGCCGAGCGTCTGTCCCGTGACGGGCACCGGCCAGAGCGGCACCTGGACCTGCGCGAGCGCCGAGACGACGGCGACTCCACCGAGGACGAGGGCCACGTCGGCGGCGGCGCCCCGGGCCACCAGACGGTCGGCGAGGACCGGCCGTGAGGTCGATGCGGCAGTGTTCGTCATGGGGACTCCTAGAATGGGTAGGTTGATCGGCCGAGCGGCTGGTCGGCAGCGCAGTGCTGCGACCCTCTCCACACGACGTCCCCATCTTATGGGCGGCCCCCTTCCGGGCCCCGTTGTGGACTCCTCACCAATCGATTGGACATCTGCTGTGCTCTCCGTGCACGATCTCGAGATCCGCGTCGGCGCGCGCCTCCTCATGGCCGACGTCTCGTTCCGGGTCGACCGGGGCGACAAGATCGGCCTCGTCGGCCGCAACGGCGCCGGCAAGACGACCATGACCAAGACGCTGGCCGGCGAGACCCTCCCGACGGGTGGCAAGATCGAACGCACCGGTGAGATCGGCTACCTGCCGCAGGACCCCCGCAGCGGCAACCCCGAGGACCTCGCCCGGACGCGCATCCTCGACGCCCGAGGTCTCGGCCAGTTGCTGCTCGGCATCCAGGAGGCGACCCTGGCCATGGGCGACCCCGACCCCGCCGTCGCCGCCCGCGCCATGAAGCGCTACGGCGACCTCGACGACCAGTTCAACGCGCTCGGCGGGTACGCGGCCGAGGCCGAGGCGGCGTCCATCGCGAGCAACCTCAGCCTGCCCGATCGCATCCTCGACCAGCCCCTGTCGACGTTGTCGGGTGGTCAGCGCCGGCGCATCGAACTGGCCCGCATCCTCTTCTCGGCCGCCGACACGATGATCCTCGACGAGCCGACGAACCACCTCGACGCCGATTCGGTCGTCTGGCTGCGCGAGTACCTGAAGACCTACCAGGGCGGTGTCATCGTCATCAGCCACGACATCGAACTCGTCGAGGAGGTCGTCAACCGCGTCTTCTACCTGGACGCCAACCGGCAGGCGATCGACGTCTACAACATGGGATGGCGGAACTACCAGCGACAGCGCGCCGCCGACGAGGAGCGCCGCAAGAAAGAGCGCTCGAACGCCGAGAAGCAGGCCTCGGCCCTGCAGAAGCAGGCGGCCCGGTTCGGCGCCAAGGCGTCCAAGGCCGCTGCGGCACACCAGATGGTGGCACGGGCCGAGAAGCTCCTCTCCGGCCTCGACGAGGTCCGCGCTGTCGACCGCGTGGCGAAGCTGCGCTTCCCGACGCCGGTCGCGTGCGGCAAGACGCCGCTGATGGCCTCGAACCTCTCGAAGAGCTACGGTTCCCTCGAGATCTTCACGGCCGTGGACCTCGCCATCGACCGTGGCTCGAAGGTCGTCATCCTGGGCCTGAACGGTGCGGGCAAGACGACCCTGCTCCGCATCCTCGCCGGGGTCGACGCTCCCGACACCGGGCAGCTCGAGCCGGGCCACGGGCTGCGGGTCGGCTACTACGCCCAGGAGCACGAGACGATCGACGTCAAGCGCAGCGTCCTCGAGAACATGGTGTCCTCCTCTCCGAACATCACCGAGATGGAGGCGCGACGCGTGTTGGGCTCGTTCCTCTTCACGGGCGACGACTCGGCGAAGCCGGCCGGCGTGCTGTCCGGCGGCGAGAAGACCCGCCTGGCGCTGGCCATGATCGTCGTCTCGGGGGCGAACGTCCTGCTGCTCGACGAGCCCACCAACAACCTCGACCCCGCGAGCCGACTCGAGATCCTCGACGCCCTGAGCAACTACGAGGGGGCCGTCGTCCTGGTGAGCCACGACGAGGGCGCCGTCGAGGCCCTGAACCCCGAGCGCGTGCTGATCATGCCCGAAGGCACCGAGGACCACTGGACCCCGGACTACTCCGACCTGATCAACCTGGCCTGACCCGGGCACCGGCCCAAGCCCCAGGCCCCAGGCTCCCGGCCCTGGGTGCCGTGGGGCCCCGGTCCACCCGGGCCCGGCCGGCGGTCCGGTCAGCGGTGAGCGCCGTCCAGGATCTCGTCCTCGACGTCGTTGTCGTGGCGGGGTCGGGCGTCACGACGGCGCTGGCGTTCTGCCTCGCGTTCGACGAGTTCGTCGTCGTCCGCGTTCTGGTTGCGGTACTCCTGGCGGAACACGTAGAACAGGAACCCGAACGCACCGACCGCGAACATGAGCCACTGGACGAAGTACGACAGGTTCAGACCGGTGTCGATCTCGGGCTTCGTGGACGGCACGGGTGCCGTGGCCGGCGCGGGGCTCTCGCTGACGACCAGACCGTAGGCGCTCGAGTAGACGGGCTGCCCGACTCGCGATTCGACCTCGCTGAGTTGGATGGTCGCGATCTGGTTCGTCCCGGGGACGCCCGTGCGGTCGCCCAGTGCCGGCTCGCCCGGCTTCAGGCGTGCGACCACGGTGACGTCGCCCGAAGGAGGCGCGGGCACGACGTCGGGGGAGTCCTGGGCGTTGCCGGTGGGTACCCAACCGCGGTCCACCACGAAGACGTCGCCCTGGGTGGTGCGGAACGGGACGAGGACCTCGAAGCCGGGTTGGCCGTTGAGCGGACGGTTGCGGACCAGCAACTCGTCGTCGGTGAGGTAGCGCCCCGTCATCTCGACCGGTTGCCACTCCTGGGCCGCGTCGTAGGACGACAGTTCGGGCAGGGCCTGGTGGAGGGGGACCGGGTCGGCGTCGTAGGTCTGCTCGAGCTGGTGCACGACCGCGAGCTTCTCGTCGTGTCGGGACCACTGCCAGTGCGCGAGGAACACGCAGATGATCGCGAACGCGACGGCGACGGCGAGGTAGCCCAGCCATCTGCGTGAGAGGGCGAAGCGGATGTTCGTCACCGCGCCTCCGTTCCGACCTGTTCGACGACCTCTGACACCCCCGTCACGACGACCGGGAAGTCACGTGCCGCGAGGAACTCGCGCAGGAAGTCGACGTGCTCGTCGCATGCCGACCACACCTTGACCCGGTCGATGCCGTGGATCTTGGGGTTGCGCCAGTGGACATTATGCCGTGCCTCGGCTCGACACGAGGCGCGAGAGCACTGGACGCCGACGGGATCGAGACCGAGCATCAGACGGTGCGCCGATCGTGGTCGGGCTCGCCGGGGACGTCGTCGGACGGGTCGGCGGGGCCCGCAGGACCGGCGTCGCCGTCGACCACCGTCGGTCGGAACGGCGCCTGGGGCTCGCGGTACAGCTCGATGCCGCCGGGGCTCTCGACCGCGTCGCCGGACTCGTGACCGACGTTGGCGAACACCACGGCGATGTACGGGATGACGACGGCACCGATGACGGGCAACAACGTCCACCACCCGAGGGGGAAGACGAAGCACAGGGCGATGCAGACCAACCTGATGCCCATCGCCACCAGGTACTTGACCATGCGGGAGTGCCGGTCGTCGGTGGGGGAGGGGGGCAGGGACGTGATCGTGTTCGAGGCCTTCACGGGGCACACCTCGATGTCGGGAGGAGGGTGGACGCACCACGGACGGGTGCCGGATCGATCTCGGGGACCAGACGTCCGGGGGACCGCCTCGATCCTAAGACCCGGGTCCGACAGTAGGCTGGTCGGCGGCCTGCCGATCACAGGTTCGCCGTGAGTCCGCCGCACCGAGCGGTGGCCGTCGAGATCGCCCCCGAGGAGACCACCCATGACCACGCCCCGCACCGTCCTCGTCACCGGCGGCAACCGAGGCATCGGCTTCGCCATCGCGGAGGAGTTCGTCGCCCAGGGACACCGCGTCGCCGTCACCGCCCGGAGCGGTCAGGGCCCCGAGGGCACGCTGACCGTCGTCGCCGACGTCACCGACGCCGCCTCGATCGACGCGGCCTTCAGCACCGTCGAGGCCGAGCTCGGCCCGGTCGAGGTCGTCGTGGCCAACGCCGGGATCACGAAGGACGGTCTGCTCATGCGCATGACCGAGGACGACTTCACCTCCGTCGTCGACACGAACCTCGGTGGGGCCTTCCGCGTCGTGAAGCGGGCGTCCAAGGGCATGCTCAAGGCCCGGTTCGGCCGCATCGTGCTCGTGTCGAGCGTGGTCGGCCTCTACGGCGGACCGGGTCAGGCCAACTACGCGGCCTCGAAGGCGGGCCTCGTCGGCTTCGCCCGCTCCCTGACCCGCGAGCTCGGTGCCCGCGGCATCACCGCCAACGTGGTGGCCCCCGGCTTCGTCGAGACCGACATGACCGCCGTCCTGCCCGAGGCTCAGCAGGCCGAGTACAAGAAGAGCATCCCCGCCGGCCGGTACGGCACGACGGCCGAGGTCGCGAAGACGATCACGTGGCTCGCGGGCGACGACGCCGCCTACATCTCGGGTGCCGTGATCCCCGTCGACGGCGGCCTCGGCATGGGCCACTAGGCCCACCGGCCAGGAGGCGCGGGTCGACCGCCGTCGGGTGCCCGCCTCCTCCGGTGGCTCAGCCCCGGAGCCCGAGCAGGGGCAGCACCTGGGACAGGTCGTTCGTCCCGACGACCACGTCGGCTCGCTCCCGGACCCGCGGCTTGGCGTTGAACGCCACCGAGAGCCCTGCCACGGCCATCATCTCGAGGTCGTTGGCGCCGTCGCCGACCGCGACGGTGTGCGCGAGGTCGACCCGCGCCTCCTCGGCCCATCCGCGAAGAGCGGCGGCTTTGGCGTGCGCATCGATCACGGGCCCGCAGACCCGTCCGGTCAGCCTGCCCCCACGGAGCTCGAGGCGGTTGGCCCGGCGGAAGTCGAGCCCCAGGTCGTCCGCGAGCGGGTCGAGGGTCTCGTGGAACCCACCGGACACGACGCCCACCAGACCGTCGGCGGCATGGACGCCGTCGACGAGTTCACGGACGCCGCGGGTCGGAGTGAGGTGCGCTCGGACCTCGGCGAGGACCGACTCGGGCAGACCCTCGAGGGTCGCGACGCGCTCGGCGAGACTCGCGGCGAAGTCCAGCTCGCCGGCCATGGCCCGGGAGGTCACGTCCTCGACGTGCGCCCGGGAGCCGGCCGCGTCGGCGAGGAGTTCGATGACCTCGTCCTCGATGAGGGTGGAGTCGACGTCGAGGACGATGAGGAAACGCGGCACGCCGACAGCCTAGGGCCGCCGACGCACCGCGCCGCTCGTGTGACTCCGGGCGTCTACTGGTCGACCCGGACGCCCTTGCCGACCACCGTGATGCCGGAGGGCGTGACGGTGAACCCGCGGGCCCGGTCGGCCTCGGGATCGACGCCGACGGACGCGCCGGCCGCGATGACGACGTCCTTGTCGAGGATCGCCCGGTTGACGACGGCGTTCGGGCCGACGTGGGCCCGCTCGAAGACCACGGAGTCGACGACCCGCGAGCCGCTGTCGAGGGTGCACCATGGCCCCAGGACGCTGCGCTCCACGTGCGCTCCCGAGAGCAACGAGCCGAGCGACACGATCGAGTCGATCGTCGTGCCGAGGTTGCCGTGGCCGTCGCGGACGAACTTCGCGGGGGGCGAGTTGAGCTGCTGGCTGAAGATCGGCCAGTCGGTGTTGTAGAGGTTGAAGATCGGCAGGGCCGAGATCAGGTCGCGGTGCGCGTCGTAGAACGAGTCGATGGTGCCGACGTCGCGCCAGTAGTAGCGGTCGCGCTCAGTCGACCCGGGCACCTCGTTGCGGTTGAGGTCGTACACCGCCGCGTCGCCCCGGGAGACGAAGTCGGGGACGATGTCCCCGCCCATGTCGTGGTTGGAGTCGGGCTTCTCGCCGTCGCGCAGCACGGCGTCGATCAGGACGTCCGCGTCGAAGACGTAGTTGCCCATCGACGCGAGGATCTCGTCGGGGGAGTCCGGCAGGCCCGTGGCGTCGGTCGGCTTCTCGAGGAACCGGCCGATGCGGGTCGGGTCGTCCGAGTCGACCTCGATCACGCCGAACTGGTCGGCCAGCGAGATGGGCTGACGGATGGCGGCGACGGTGACCCCGGCGCCCGAGGCGATGTGCGCCTCGATCATCTGCGAGAAGTCCATGCGGTAGACGTGGTCGGCACCCACCACGACGACGATGTCGGGCTTCTCGTCACGCAGGAGGTTCAGGCTCTGCAGGATCGCGTCGGCGCTGCCGGCGAACCATCGCTTGCCGAGCCGCTGCTGTGCCGGGACCGAGGCGACGTAGGCACCCAGCAGGCCCTCGATGCTCCAGGTCTGCGACACGTGGCGGTCGAGGCTGTGCGACTTGTACTGGGTCAGGACGACGATCTGCCGGAGACCCGAGTTGATCAGGTTCGACAGGGCGAAGTCGATGAGACGGTAGTTGCCACCGAACGGGACAGCGGGTTTCGCGCGGTCGGCGGTCAGCGGCATCAGGCGTTTGCCCTCGCCACCAGCCAGGACGATGCCGAAGATCTTCTTTGATGCCATGGGGCCAGAATGGCACGATTCGCGGTCGCACGACTACGGTGAACCACGTGCGAGTCGATGTCATCACCAAGGAATACCCGCCCAACGTCTACGGGGGAGCGGGCGTCCACGTCGTCGAACTCGTCAAGGCCCTGCGTCAGGGCGTCGAGGTGCAGGTCCGTGCCTTCGGCGAGGTCGACCCCGAACCCGACACGACCGGGTACCCCGACCTGCCCCAGCTCGACCAGGCCAACGCCACGCTGCGCACCCTCGGCGTGGACGTCAGCATGGCCCAGGACGTGGCCGGAGCCGACGTCGTCCACAGCCACACCTGGTACGCGAACGCGGCCGGCCAGTTGGCCCAGATGCTGCACGGGGTCCCGCACGTCCTGACGGCCCACAGCCTCGAACCGCTCCGACCCTGGAAGGCCGAACAGCTCGGAGGCGGTTACCGCGTCTCGAGCTGGATCGAGCGTCAGGCCTACGAGACCGCCGACCGCGTCATCGCGGTCAGCGACGGGATGCGCCGCGACATCCTGCGCTCCTACCCGTCGATCGACGAGTCGAAGGTCCAGGTCGTCTACAACGGGATCGACCTCGACGGCTGGAAGCGCGTCGACGACGCCGAGCTGGTCCGCAGCCTGGGCATCGATCCCGACCGCCCCTCCGTCGTCTTCGTCGGTCGCATCACCCGCCAGAAGGGCCTGCCGTACCTGCTGCGCGCGGCCAAGCTGCTGCCGGCCGACGTGCAGCTCGTGCTCTGCGCCGGCGCGCCGGACACCCCCGAGATCATGGCCGAGGTCACGGGTCTCGTCCGAGAGTTGCAAGAGGAGCGCACCGGTGTCGTGTGGATCGACACCGTGCTGCCCCGTCACCAGCTCAGTGCGGTGCTGAGCGCCGCCACCACCTTCGTCTGCCCCTCGGTGTACGAACCCCTCGGCATCGTCAACCTCGAGGCGATGGCCTGCGGCGTCCCCGTCGTCGGGTCCGACACGGGCGGCATCCCCGAGGTCGTCGCGGACGGTCTGACGGGCCGGATCGTGCCCCTCGACCAGGTGCAGGACGGCACCGGCACCCCGGTCGACCCCGACCGCTTCGTGGCCGACCTGGCGGCCACCCTCACCGAGGTCGTCTCCGACCCGGCACTCGCCCGCCTCATGGGACGAGCCGGCCGCATGAGGGCCGAAGAAGAGTTCTCGTGGTCGCGGATCGCCGAGCAGACGCTGGGGATCTACGAGGGCCTGCTCAACTAGGCTGAGGACCATGCCTACCGTCCTGCAGCTCACCGATGTCTCGATCGTCCGAGGCGGCACAGCCGTCGTCGACAAACTGACCTGGACGGTCGACTCCGACGAGCGCTGGGTCGTGCTCGGCCCGAACGGTGCCGGCAAGACGAGCCTGCTGCAGGTCGCCGCCGCGCAGAGCCACCCGTCCTCGGGCGAGGCCAGCATCCTCGGCGCCGACCTCGGCTCCGTCGACCTGTTCGACCTGCGGCCACGCATCGGCTTCGCCTCGACGGCCATCGCCCGGCGCATCCCGGCGAAGGAGAAGGTCGTCGACGTCGTCCTGACGGCCGCCTACTCGGTCACCGGGCGCTGGAACGAAGAGTACGAGGGCGTCGACGTCCGTCGGGCGCACCGCGTTCTCGACGAGTGGAAGCTCGACCACCTCTCGGACCGTACCTTCGGCGAGCTGAGCGACGGCGAGCAGAAGCGCGTCCAGATCGCCCGCTCGGTCATGACCGACCCCGAGTTGCTGCTGCTCGACGAGCCGGCCGCGAGCCTCGACCTCGGCGCCCGCGAAGAACTGCTGCAGATGCTTTCGGGCTACGCCTCGTCCGAGGGCGCTCCGGCCATCGTCATGGTGACCCACCACGTCGAGGAGATCCCCAAGGGATTCACGCACGCCCTGCTGCTCGACCACGGCTCCGTCGTGGCCGCCGGTCCGCTCGACGAGGTCATCACGGCCGAGACCCTCGGCGCCACGTTCGGCGTCGAACTGCGGGTCGAGTCCGACGGGGGTCGGTACTCGGCCCGCGCCGCGGGCTGAACCGCGCCTCCTACGATCCGGGCCGTCGGTCTGGTATCGTTGACAGCTGGCCCGCAGCGATGCTGCACGCGCCTCCTGAACTCACCATCATCACTCGTTCGCTAGACCTAGGACAATCATGAAGACCGACATCCACCCCGAGTACAAGCAGATCGTCTTCCGGGACCTCGCGTCGGGCGCCACGTTCCTCACGCGCTCCACGACGACCAGCGACAAGACCATCGAGCTCGACGGTGAGACCTACCCGGTCATCGACGTCGAGATCTCGTCCGAGTCGCACCCGTTCTACACGGGCAAGCAGCGCATCCTCGACTCGGCCGGTCGCGTCGAGAAGTTCAACTCGCGCTACAAGAACTTCGGCAAGTAGGCCACAGCCCACACGCCCGAAAGAGGCGGCCCACTTCGGTGGGCCGCCTTTCTCGTGCGCCCGGGTGAGGGTGCCCGACCGAGAAGGTGCACGTCGTGTGACACCGCGGCGCAGGAGGCGCGGGCGAGCCCAGGAGACGGAGGAGCGGGCGAGCCCAGGAGGCGCAGTGGAGCGTTTGTACTCAGGCGAACGGCAGTGGGCGGTGCGGCCAGTCACCGTGAGCGGTGAAGGTGGGGTCTTTCGCACGGCGCATGTACTGCTGGAAGCTCTCGGCCTGGGTCGAGCACCACCCGACCTGGAGGTCGTGCAACTCGGTCACGGGCACGTCGAGGCGATCGGGATACCGCTTGGCCATCGCCTGGGCGACACGGCCGGCGGCGATCGCGTCGGCCCCGGCGTCGTGGGCGTCGTCGAGCGAGACGCCGTAGACGGCCGCGGCGGCCTCGAGGGTGCGTTTGCCCTTGCGGTAGGTGTCGACGGCCTTGTCGATGACGAGCGGATCGACGACGCAGCCGATCTCGCCCACCTCGCCGAGAGGTTCGACACCGTGGCGGCGGGCCTCACGGTCGAGCAGCGTGAGGTCGTAGGGCGCGTTGTAGACGACCAACGGCACGCCGCGGGCGAAGACGGCACGGATGGCCGCGACGATCTCGGCCACGACCTCGGCGGCCGGTCGCCCCTCGGCTCGGGCTCGCTCGGTCGAGATGCCGTGGACGGCGCTGGCCTGCTCGGGGATCTCGACGCCCGGATCGGCCAACCACTCGCCGTGTGCGACCGTCGCACCGGTGGCGTCGATCAGGCCGACGTGCGCGGTGACGATCCGGGCCGTCTCGACGTCGATGCCCGTCGTCTCGAGGTCGAAGACGCCGAGGGCCTGCCACCAGGCGGCCGGCGGCTCGCCCACGGCCGCGAGGTCGGGGGCGGTGCCGGTCGTGTCGGTGTCAGTCACTCTGTGAGCTTAGGAGGCGCCACCGACAGCGGGTGCCGCCGCCACGGGCACGTCGCCGACGTGCAGCCAGAAGAACGCCTGCGTGCCGAGGGTCAGGGTGACCTTGCCCTCGTCGTCGAACGAGGGGAACTGCGCTCCGCCGAAGAGGTCGACCAACGTGCGCCCGGCGAACTGCGGGGCCACGATGTCGACCGAGGTCGGGTTGTGACCGAACGAGAAGACGCAGAGGATGTCCTCGGCCGAGTCGCCGAACTGCGTGCCGGCCCCCTCGTAGGACCGGACGAACGACAGGACGGACTCCTGGTTCGTCTCGAGCACCTCGAGGGTGCCGAGGCCGAAGGTCGGGTGGGCCTTGCGCACGTGGATGACGTTGCGGACCCAGTGCAGCAGCGACCGCGACTGCGCCAGCTGGCTCTCGACGTTGACCAGGTTGTAGTTGTAGACGAGCGACTGGACGACGGGCAGGAAGAGCTTGCCCGGGTCGGCGGTCGAGAAGCCGGCGTTGCGGTCGGGCGTCCACTGCATCGGCGTGCGGGACGAGTCGCGGTCCGGCAGCCAGATGTTGTCGCCCATGCCGATCTCGTCGCCGTAGTACAGGAACGGACTGCCGGGCAGCGAGAAGAGCAGCGCGTGGACGAGTTCGAGTTCGGCGCGCGAGTTGTCGAGCAGAGGAGCGAGACGACGACGGATGCCGATGTTCGAGCGCATGCGGGGGTCGTACGCGTACCAGCCGTACATCGCCTGCCGGTACTCCTCGCTGACCATCTCGAGGGTGAGCTCGTCGTGGTTGCGGAGGAAGACGGCCCAGGCCGCGCCCGGGGGCACTTCGGTCGTCTCGGAGAGGATGCGCTTGAGCTCGTCGGCGCTCTGGGCGCGCAGCGAGTAGAAGATGCGGGGCATGACCGGGAAGTCGAAGGCCATGTGGCACTCCGGCTCGTCCTCGGTGCCGAAGAACGCCGCCGTCTCGGCGGGCCACTGGTTCGCCTCCGCGATGAGCACGCGACCCGGGAACTCCTCGTCGACCATGGCGCGCAGACGCTTGATGAACTCGTGCGTGGCCGGTTCGCCCTCGCCGTTGCCCTCTTCGGTCTCGAACAGGTACGGGATCGCGTCGAGGCGGAGCCCGTCGACGCCCATCGCCAGCCAGTGACGGACGACGTCGAAGACCGCTTCCTGGACGGCGGGGTTCTCGAAGTTGAGGTCGGGCTGGTGCGAGAAGAAGCGGTGGAAGAAGAACTGACGACGCACCGGGTCGAACGTCCAGTTCGACTCTTCGGTGTCGACGAAGATGACGCGGATGTTCGAGTACTCGTCGTCGGTGTCGCGCCAGACGTAGAAGTCGCCGTAGGGGCCCTCGGGGTCTTCGCGGCTCTGTTGGAACCACTCGTGCTGGTCGCTGGTGTGGTTGAGCACCATGTCGATGACGATGCGCATGTCGCGCTCGTGCGACTTCGTGACCAGGTCGCGGAACTCGTCGAGGGTGCCGAACTCGGGCAGGATCGCCTTGTAGTCCTGGATGTCGTACCCGCCGTCGCGCAGGGGCGACTGGAAGAACGGCGGCAGCCAGAGGGCGTCGACGCCGAGCCACTGCAGGTAGTCGAGGCGGGTGAGCAGACCCTGGAGGTCGCCCGCCCCGTCCCCGTTGCTGTCGACGAACGACCGCACCATCACCTCGTAGAACACCGCACGGCGGTGCCAGTTGGGGTCGAGGGTCAGTCCGGGCTGCTGGATCGGGGCAGTGAAGCTCACCCGCCCACCCTACGGGCGCGCGCCCCGGGACGCGCACTCCGACCAGCGCGTCGCTCGTAGACTCGGGCTCGTGATCGTCCGACCCCCGCGCGTGAAGTCGCCCTACCGTGCCCGCCTCGACGCCCGACCGGTGCGCGACGACGCCGTCGAGGTCGCCGGCAGCCTCACCCGCTACTGGACGTACGAGCCTCCCGAGGGGCAGGAGGCGCGGGTCACCGTCGTCGCGGTGCACGGCTTCCGGGGCGACCACCACGGTCTCGAACCGGTCGTGGCGCACCTCGACCACGCGAGGGTGGTCATGCCCGACCTGCCGGGCTTCGGCGAGTCGACCCCGCTCGACGGCGAGCACAGCGTCGCGGCGTACGCGCGCTGGCTGACCGCGTTCGTGGCGACCCTCTCGCTCGGTGACGACGTCGTGGTGCTGGGGCACTCGTTCGGCTCGATCGTCACGGCGGCCGCGGTGGCCGACGGGCTCCGCGCCTCCCGGTTGATCCTGGTCAACCCGATCGCCGCCCCCGCCCTGCAGGGCCCGCGCGGCGTGGTCACGCGTCTGGCCGTCTTCTACTACTGGGCCGGCGCGGCCCTGCCCGAACGTGCCGGTCAGCAGGTGCTGCAGAACGCGGCCGTGACGAGGTTCACCAGCCTCGCCATGGTCAAGACCCACGACCGGGCCCTGCGCCGGTGGATCCACGACCAGCACGACAGCTTCTTCTCGCGGTTCTCGGACCGTCGCGTGGTGCTCGACGCGTTCCGCGCATCGGTCTCGAGCGACGTGAGCACGTACGCTGCCCGCGTCACCGTCCCCACCCTCCTCGTCGCCGCCGACCGCGACGACATCACCGCCCTGCCCGCCCAGCACCGACTGCAGGCGCTCTTCCCCGACGCCACGCTCGACGTGATCGAGGGCGTGGGCCACCTGATCCACTACGAGAAGCCGCGCCAGGCCGCCGCCGCGATCGAGGCCTTCGTCCGATGAAGATCGTCGTAGACTGCCGCTACGTCCGCGTCGGACGCCACGACGGCATCAGCCGCTTCAGCGCCGGCGTGGTGTCGGCGCTGGCCGAGCGCCACGAGGTGACGATGCTGGTCAGCGACCCCCGCCAGCTCCACGCGTTGCCCGACGCACCACACCTGCTCGTCAGCGCGCCCACGAGCGTCCTCGAGCCGCTCGTGGCCCGGCAGGTGAACGCGCTGCGCCCCGACGTCGTCTGGTCGCCCATGCAGACCATGGGTTCCGCCGGACGCCGGTACCCGCTCGTCCTGACCCTGCACGACCTGATCTACTACACGAACCGCACGCCGCCACCCGAGTTCGCCTGGCCGATCAAGCTGCTCTGGCGGCTGTACCACCTGGCCTGGTGGCCGCAGCGGGTGCTCCTGAACCGGGCCGACGCCGTCGTCACCGTGAGCCGCACGACGCGGGACGAGATGCGTCGCCACCGCCTGACCCGGCGTCCCGTGACGGTGGTGTACAACGCGGCCGACCCGGTCGACCCCGTCGAGCCCCGCACCGCGCCGGCGAGCCGCGACCTCGTCTACATGGGGTCGTTCATGCCGTACAAGAACGTGGCCGCGCTGGCCAGGGCACTGCCGTTGCTCGACGGGTACCGACTGCACCTGATGAGCCGGGTGTCCGGGGCCGAGCGCGCCTCCTTGACGGCCCTGGCACCCGCCGGGTCGTTGGTCTTCCACGACGGGGCGAGCGACGACGAGTACCGCGAGACCCTGCTGGGGGCGACGGCCGTCGTGACGGCCTCGCGCGCCGAGGGCTTCGGCATCCCGCTCGTCGAGGGCATGGCCCTCGGCACGCCGGCCGTGGTCAGCGACATCCCGATCTTCCGCGAGATCGGCGGAGACGCGGCGCTCTACTTCGACCCGTCGTCGCCCGCGTCGATCGCCGCGGCCGTCCGACGACTCGAGGGCGAGTGGGAGGCGCGCTCGGCCGCGTCGGTCGAGCAGGCCGCCCGGTTCAGCTGGCGTGACTCGGCCGACGTGCTGCTGCGCCTGCTGGCCGACGTCGCCGCAGCGGGCGGCCACCGGCGTCGACGCCCGGGACGCTGACCCACCGGCGGCCGGGTCCGGCGGCTCAGGCCGGTTCGGCCGCGTCGCGCTCGAGGGGGTTCTGGTACTCGAACGAGTAGGTGCCGGCGCGTTCGGACTCGACCTCGATCGGGTCGTCGAACTCCCGCAGCGTCAAGGCGTCGCCCGTGAACTCGAACGAGTGGACGGACCCGTTGCGGATGGGCACTCCCAGGTGCGCGTCGGTGTCGGGGGAGACATGGTTCACGACCGCCCGGATGACCGCGCCGTGCGTCGCGACGACCACGGACGAGCCGTCGCCGTGCCGTGCCGCGATCGCGGCGAGGGCGGGCAGCACCCGTGCGACGAGGGCCCCGCGGCTCTCACGACCGGGCACCGGGGTGCCGTGGGGGAACCGTGCCTCGACCTGCTCGCCGGTCAGCCCCTCGGCGTCGCCGTAGCGACGCTCGGCGACCTCGGGGACGAGCTCGGGCGCGGCCAGGCCCAGGCGCTCGGCGATGATGGACCCGGTCTCGGCCGCGCGCGACAGAGGGCTGGCGACGACGGCGTCGAACCGACGCCGGGCGAGCAGGTCGCCGGTCTCTCGGGCCTGCGACCGACCGAGGTCGTTCAGGGGGATGTCGGTGGAGCCCTGGATGCGTCGGGCGCGGTTCCAGTCGGTCTCGCCGTGGCGGACCAGGTACAAGAGCGTCATCGTTCCTCCGGTGGGCACGGCCCGGGGGTCAGGCGCCCAGGTGCTCGGCCAGGGCCGCCAGGGTCTCCGACGTGCCGGCGTCCAGCTTAACCGTGGCCCGCGAGTCGCCCTTGGTGACGCCGCGGTTCAGGACGACCACGGGCAGCTTGCGACGCGTCGCCTGGTCGAGCAGGCGGATGCCGCTGTTGACGACGAGCGAGGAGCCGGCGACGAGCAGCGCCTCGGCGCCGACGACCATCGAGCGCGCCTCGGCGAACCGCTCGGTGGGCACGAACTCTCCGAAGAACACGACGTCGGGTTTGAGCAGGCCGCCGCACACCGTGCAGGTCGGCACGACGAACGCGTCGATGTCGTGCACCTCGACGTCGCCGTCCGGGGCGAGCCGCACCTGGTCGGGCTCGTCGATCCAGGGGTTCTCGGCGGCGAGGCGGGCCGCCACCATGTCGCGGGCGAACGCCTGCCCGCAGGTGAGGCAGACGACGCGGTCGACGGTGCCGTGCAGGTCGACGACCCGGCGCGACCCGGCGCGGACGTGCAGGTTGTCGACGTTCTGGGTGATGACGCCGTTCGTGACGCCGGCGGCCTCGAGCCGGGCCAGCGCCCGGTGCCCCTCGTTGGGCCCGGCGGCACGGAAGGACTTCCAGCCGAGGTGGCTGCCGGCCCAGTAGCGCTTGCGGTAGCTCTCGCTCGAGAGGAACTGCTGGAAGGTCATGGGGTTGCGGGGCGGAGCGCCCTCGCCCCGGTAGTCGGGGATGCCCGAGTCGGTGCTGACCCCCGCCCCGGTGAGCACGGCCACGCGGCGCCCGCGGAGGGCCTCGACCGCGGCCTCGAGGGCCTGCTCGTCGGTGGGGGCCGCGGGGGCGTTCGACACGGGTGGGGCTCCTTCGGGTGCGGTGACGCTAGCCTAAACGCGTCCCCCTCCGATTCGATTCCAGCGGTCGCCCGTCCGCCGGGGCCGTCCCCCGTGGAGCACCGTGCACGTCACCCGCATCACCGACCTCGACCACGAGGCACTCGCCGACTACAACCGGCTCACCGACGTCGCGCTGCGGCGCGTGTCCGAGCCGGAGGGCGGCCTCTACATCGCCGAGTCGACCAAGGTCATCGAGCGGGCGCTGCGGGCGGGCCACGTGCCCCGGTCGGTGTTGATGACCGACCGGTGGTTGCCCGACATCGAACCCCTCGTGGCCGACCACGAGGGCGAGATCTTCGTCGGCGACGCGGCCCTGCTCGAGACGCTGACCGGCTACCACCTGCACCGCGGGGCCCTCGCCGCCATGCACCGTCCCGAGCTGCCCACGGTCGAGTCGGTGCTCGACGGCGCGCGGCGCGTCGTCGTGCTCGAGGACATCGTCGACCACACGAACGTGGGCGCGATCTTCCGAGCCGTCGCCGGTCTGGGGGCGGACGCCGTCCTGATCACCCCGCGCTGCGCCGACCCGCTCTACCGGCGCAGCGTCCGCGTCAGCATGGGCACCGTGCTGCAGGTCCCGTGGACGCGCCTCCCCGAGTGGCCGGCCGGTGCCGGGCTGCTCCGCGAGGCGGGTTTCGAGGTGGCCGCCCTGGCGCTGAGCGACGACGCGGTGACCCTCGACGCCTACGCGGCCGCGCCTCCGGACCGCGTCGCCCTGCTGCTCGGCACCGAGGGCGACGGGCTCAGCCGGGCCGCCCTGCGGGCCGCCGACACGGTGGTGACCATCCCGATGCTGCACGGCGTCGACAGCCTCAACGTGGCCGCCGCCTCGGCCGTGGCCCTCTGGGCCCTGCGTCTGCCGGCGGACGGGTCGGCGGCGGTCGCGTGACCGGTCGCGTGACCGGAGTCGACGGGCGTCGTCGACCCGGCGTGGTCCGGAGGCGCGTGGGCGTGGTCGCGCTGCTCGCCCTGGTCGTCGCGGTCGGCGGCTACGTCCCCCTGGCACTGCTCAGCCCGCTGGGGCCCGCCGCGGCGGACGTCGACTCGTACGCCGCACCGGTCGAGGAGGCTCCCGACCTGACCTTCCCCGCCTACGGCGCGACGGCGGTCGAGGCGATCGGCTGGGACGACAGCCTGACGACGAGCGGCGACGAACGACCCCGTCCGATCGCGAGCATCAGCAAGGTGGTCACGGCCCTCGTCGTCCTCGACGAGAAACCCCTCGACGGCGGTGACGGCCCGTCCCTCACCTTCGGCCCGGCCGAGGCGGCCCTGGTCGACGCGTACCGCGCACGGAACGGCAAGGTGGCACCGATGGCCGCCGGGCAGGTCCTCACCGAGCGGCAGGTGCTCGAGGTCATGCTGATCGAGTCCGCCAACAACTACGCCGAGGTGCTGGCCCGGTGGGCGTTCGGCAGCGACCAGGCCTTCGTCGACGCGGCGCGGTCCTGGCTCGACGGCCACGGCCTCTCGTCGACCACGCTCGTCGAGCCCACCGGGTTGTCGCCGCAGAACACGAGCACCTCGACCGACCTGATCGCACTCGGCCGACTCGCCCTGGCCGACCCCGACGTCGCCCGCACGGTCGGCACGGCGACGACGTCCGTGCCCGGCATCGGCGAGATCAGCAACAGCAACGAACTGCTCGGGCTGGACGGCGTCGTCGGCATCAAGACGGGGACGCTCGACGAGGCCGGCGCCTGCCTGCTGTTCGCGGCCGACTACACGATCGGCGGACGACGGGTCACGGTCGTGGGCGCCATGCTCGGCGGTGTCGACCACGACCAGCTGGACCGCGACGTGCAGGCCCTGCTCGCGAGCGTCGCGGAGGGCTTCCGGACCATCACGTTGACCAGCCGCGGCGACGCCTTCGCCGACTACGAACTGCCCTGGGGCGACGAGGCCCGAGCGGTGGCCGCGGAGGACGCCACCGTCCTCGTCTGGGGCGACGAGACCGTGCAGGCGTCGGTCGAGACCGACGACGTGGGCGCGGCCCCGGTCGGAACGCGCGTGGGCGACGTCACCTTCACCGTCGACGGAGAACGGCACGTCGTGCCCCTCGAACTCGACGCGGGCATCGGCGAGCCGGGCGCCTGGTGGCGCTTGACGCATCCCGACGAGGTGTTCTGACCCGAGCGTCAGTCGTCGGTGCGGTGGACCACGGTGACGGCGTCCGGTCGCTTGGCCCGGACCAGGTCGCCCGACGACTGGTGCCGGATGCGCCGTACCACCCAGGGCACGAGGTACTCGCGGGCCCAGCCCATGTCGTCGGCCCGTGCGTTGCGCCAGGGGCGACGCTCGAGCGGCTCGGGCTCGTAGGGCGCGAGGTCGTTCTCGACCGCGAGGGCCTGCAGGACCATCCGCGCGATCGTGTGGTGGCCGAGGGGACTGAAGTGCAACCGGTCGGGCGCCCACATCCGTGGGTCGACGAGCTGACGCAACGCCCACATGTCCGCGACCACCGCGTCGTGTCGCAGCGCGATGGCGTGGACATGCTCGTTGTAGATCGCGACCTTTCCGCGGAGACGACCGAGGACCGGGGTGAGGCCGATGTCGGGACCGGTGAAGACCACGACCGTGGCACCGTCGGACCGCAGTCGCGCGACCAACCCCTCGAAGCCCGCGGCGACCTCGTCGGGGTCGGTGCCGGGACGGATGATGTCGTTGCCCCCGGCCGACACCGAGATGAGGTCGGGCCGCAGGGCGAGCGCGGCCTCGGACTGCTCGTCGATGATCTGCTTCAGCAGGCGGCCCCGCACGGCGAGGTTGGCGTAGGCGAAGTCCTCGGTCGAGGAGCCCAGCACCTCGGCGACGCGGTCGGCCCAGCCCCGGTGCCCCCCGGGGGAGCGCTCCTCGGGGTCGCCGATCCCCTCGGTGAACGAGTCGCCGAGGGCGACGTAACGGGACCACGGGTGTTGCTGACTCATGCCACCAAACTACTCTCGACGCGTGCCCGCACCGAAGCCCGCCCCTCCGTCCGACCCGACCCGCGCCTCCTGGTCGCCCGGCGAGCTGCTGCCCGACGAGCTGCTCGAGCGCTTCCGGGGGCGGGCCGCCGACCACGACCGCGAGAACACGTTCCCCCACGACGACCTCGCCGACCTGCGCGAGCGCGGCTACCTGAGGGCGTTCGTCCCGGAGCACCGAGGAGGCGCGGGTCTCGGACTCGAGCAGGTCGCGTCCCTGCAGTCACGCCTCGCGGCGGCGGCCCCGGCCACGGCGCTGGCGGTCAACATGCACCTGGTCTGGACCGGGTGCGCGGCCGTGCTGCACGCCCGGGGCGACGACTCGCTCGACCTCGTCCTCGAGGACGCCGCGCACGACGAGGTCTTCGCCTTCGGGGTGAGCGAGCCCGGCAACGACCTCGTCCTGTCCGACTCGGTGACCTCGGCCGAACCCACGGGCGACGGCGGCTACCGGTTCACCGGCACAAAGGTCTCCACGTCGCTCTCGCCGGTCTGGACGCGCCTCGGCGTCTTCGGACGGGACGACTCCGACCCGGAGGCGCCGGCCCTCGTCCACGGGTTCGTCCACCGTGAGCAGCCGGGCCACGCCTCGCTCGAGGACTGGGACACCATCGGCATGCGCGCCACGCAGAGCCACACGACCCGGCTGACCGGGGTCGAGGTGCCCGCCTCACGCATCGTCCGTCGACTGCCCGTCGGCCCGAGCGCCGACCCGTTCGTCTTCGCGGTCTTCGCCGTCTTCGAGACGACCGTGGCCGCCGTGTACCGGGGCATCGCCCGCCGGGCCCTCGAGCTCGCCGTCGAGTCGGCACTCGGGACGACCTCGCGGCGTGCCGGGGGAGCGGCGAGGGCGCTCGACCCCGTCGTCCGCTGGCGCGTCGCCGACGCCGGACTGGCGGTCGACGGACTCGAGCCGCAGGTCGACCGGGTCGCCCGCGACGTCGACGAACTCGTCGACCACGGGGCCGACTGGCCTCGCCTCGTCGTCGGGCTCAAGACGCGCGCCACCGGGACGGCCCGCGCGGTGGTCGAGCAGGCGGTCACGGTGGCCGGGGGGTCCTCGTACCGGTCGCCCTCCGAGCTCGGGCGCCTGCAACGGGACGTCCTCGCCGGACGCTTCCACCCGTCGAACACCGACTCGGCGCACGCGACCATCGCGGCGGCGCTCCTCGGACCGGGTTCCTGACGGGTCGACGCACGCGGCCGCACCGGGGGCCGCACCCCGGGCGACGACGATGTCGGTGGCGCGTGTGAGGATGCTCCGGTGAGCAAACAAGACGGCAGCGGGCGGATCGTCACGACGGTGCCGACCGACGACGCGACCGCGCCGATCTTCCACGTCGACATGGACGCCTTCTTCGCGTCCGTCGAGTTGCTCGACCACCCCGAGCTCCGGGGCCGACCCGTGGTCATCGGGCACCGCTCCGACCGGTCGGTCGTCACGGCCGCCACCTACGAGGCCCGCAAGTACGGCGTCAACTCGGCGATGCCCATGGCGATCGCGTTGCGTCGCTGCCCGCAGGCCGTCGTGCTCGAACCGCACTTCGAGAAGTACCAGCACTGGTCCTCACGAGTCATGTCGATGTTCGACGACGTCACGCCCCTGGTCGAACGCCTCGGCATCGACGAAGCGTTCCTCGACGTCAGCGGGTCGATCCGCCTGATGGGTTCGCCGTTCGAGATCGCCACGGCACTGCGTCGTCGGGTCCATGCCGAGACCGGGCTGCACTGCAGCATCGGGGCCGCGTCGACCAAGTTCGTCGCCAAACTCGCGTCGAGCGTCGCCAAGCCCGACGGGCTCCTGCTCGTACCGCACCGCCACACCCTGGCCTTCTTGCACCCGCGGCCGATCAGCGCGCTCTGGGGCGTGGGCGGCAAGACCGAACAGGTGCTGCTCGACCGCGGCCTCCGAACGGTCGGCGACGTCGCCTCGGCCCCTCTCGACATGCTCGTCCATGCGGTCGGGCCGGCCGCGGGCGCGAAGCTGCACGACCTGGCGTGGGGTCGCGATCCCCGCAGCGTCCACACCGAGACAGCCGAGAAGAGCGTCGGCAACGAGAACACGTTCGGCACCGACGTCGTCGACCCCGTCGTCGTCCGACGTGAACTCCTCCGCCTGAGCGACAAGGTCGGCACCCGTCTGCGGGCCGCGGGCGTGAGCGGTCGCACGGTCGTGCTCAAGTTGCGGACGACCGACTTCGTGACGATCACGCGGTCCCGGACGCTCGCCGACCCGACCGACCTCGGGCGACGCATCTACGACGAGGTCGTGTCCCTCTACGAGGCCACGGGCAAGCAGCACGAACGCATCCGGCTCGTCGGCGTGCGCGTCGAGCAGCTCAGCGAGGGGACGGGCGGTGACTCGCTCGGCCTGTGGGACGACGACGCCGACTGGCGCGAGGCGGAGTCGACCATGGACGCCCTCCGGGCCAAGTTCGGCTCGGCCATGCTGACGCCGGCCTCGCTGCTCGGCACCTCGCGGCGTCGACCCGGCGCCTCCGGTCGAGATGCGGGTGCCGCGTCCGTCGACGACGCCGGTCGAGGGTAAACTCGGTTCGAGTGAGCACCGCCAACGCATCCGACCCCGCCGGGGGTGAGCAGCACCTCGACGGCCTCTCGTCCGACCCTCTCGACGTCGGCGTCTCGGCAGGCAACTCGGCCGCCGAACACCTCTCGCCCGCGTTCCCCGAGCGGGCCGCCTGGGGCACCGCCAGCAAGTTGCGCGCGTGGCAGGCCGACGCCCTCGAGCTCTACTTCTCGACGATGCCGAGGGACTTCCTCGCGGCGGCCACACCGGGCGCCGGCAAGACGACGTTCGCCCTCCGCCTCGCCACCGAACTCCTGTCCCGCGGCGAGGTCGACCGCGTCGTGGTCGTCGCCCCCACCGAGCACCTGAAGCGTCAGTGGGCCGACGCCGCCGACCGGGTCAACCTCCGCCTCGATCCGATGTTCAAGAACGCCGACGGCACCTTCGGGCGGCACTACCACGGCATCGCCGTCACCTACGCCCAGGTCGGCATGAAGCCCGAGGTGCACAAGGCCATCACGACGGCCGGTCGAACCCTCGTCATCCTCGACGAGGTGCACCACGGCGGCGACGCGCTCAGTTGGGGCGACGGCATCCGGGAGGCCTACACCGGGGCCACCCGCCGTCTCTCGCTGACGGGCACCCCGTTCCGGTCCGACACGGCTCCGATCCCGTTCGTGCAGTACGCCCCGGACGAGCACGGCATCCGCACCTCGAGGGCCGACTACTCCTACGGCTACGGCCGTGCCCTCGCCGACGGGGTGGTGCGACCCGTCCTCTTCATGGCGTACGCCGGCCAGATGCGCTGGCGCACCCGGATGGGCGACGAGATGAGCGCGTCCCTCGGCGAAGCCGTGACGAAAGACATCACGGCCCAGGCCTGGCGTACGGCGCTGTCGCCGCAGGGCGACTGGATCCCGGCCGTGCTCTCGGCGGCCGACAAGCGCCTCACCGAGGTGCGCCGGGGCGTGCCCGACGCGGGGGGTCTCGTCATCGCCACCGACCACACCGCGGCTCGGCAGTACGCAGCCGTGTTGCAGAAGCTCACGGGTGAACGCCCCACCGTCGTCCTGAGCGACGAGAAGGCCGCCTCCGACCGCATCCAGGCCTTCTCCGACGGCGACAGCCGCTGGATGGTCGCGGTCCGGATGGTCTCCGAGGGCGTCGACGTCCCGCGTCTCGCCGTCGGCGTGTACGCCACCTCGGCTTCGACGCCGCTCTTCTTCGCCCAGGTCGTGGGACGGTTCGTCCGAGCCCGCCGACGGGGCGAGACCGCGTCGATCTTCCTGCCGAGCGTGCCCAGCCTGATGGCCCTGGCCAACCAGCTCGAACTGCAGCGCGACCACGCGCTCGACCGACCCACCGACGCCGACGACGGCCTGTTCGCCCCCGAAGAAGACATGATGGCCGCGGCCAACCGCGACGAGAAGGCGTCGAGCCTCCTCGAGCAGCAACCGTTCGAGGCCCTGGACTCGCAGGCCTCGTTCGACCGGGTGCTCTACGACGGCGGCGAGTTCGGCACCGGAGGCGAGATCGGCAGCCTCGAAGAACTGGACTTCATCGGCATCCCCGGTCTGCTCGAGCCCGACCAGGTCCGCGACCTGCTGCGGCAGCGGCAGGCCACCCAGGCACGACGGGCTCCGAAGACCGGGTTGCCCACGACCGCTCCGGTCGACGAGGCCCGACCCCTCTACCAGACCATCAAAGAGCAGCGGCAAGAGCTCAGCCGGCTCGTGTCGATCTGGTCGCGGCACTCGAACGAACCGCACGGGGTGATCCACGCGGACCTCAGGCGCATCAGCGGGGGCCCGTCCGTCGCTCAGGCCAGCACCGAACAGATCCAGAAGCGCATCGACGTGTTGCGCGGCCGCCTCGGCCAGCGCGCCTGACCCGGGTACGATCGACCGATGCTCGACGAGAACGTCCCCGACCGGTGGACCGTGCGCGCCGACCCCGAGGGGGCACCCGAGGCGGTCGTGGAGCGCTTCGGTGGCGGTTACCGACTGAGCCGATGGAGCCCGACCGACGCCGAGCCGGCCCGCCTGGGCGTCTACACGTCCCCCGAGCTCGCCGAGACCGCCTGGTGGCGAGTCGTCGACCGCGAGCGGGGTCAGGGCAGGCGGACGATGTCGACCAGGCGGACGGGCCTCGAGGACGCCTGAGGGACCCCGTCCGGGGCCGGGCGCACCCCGGCGCCCCCACTCGGGCCGAGCACCGAGACACCCTCGTCGCCGCACAGCAGCACCGGTCGGACCTCGAAGGGTCGACCTCGCCCGAGCGCCCGGAGCCCGTCGCCCCACCGGCGGTCCGAGGGACGGGGCGACGCGGCGCCGACCCTCTCGAGGACGAACGCCACGGTCGCGGCGCCGAACTCGGTGGCGACGGCGGCCAGGGCATCGCCGTAGTGGTCGAGGGCGGCGGTGTCGGGCACCTCGGGGATGCCCTCGAGGGGCACCATGAGGGGGAGGGGGACGTCGTCGTCGTCGAAGAACAACGTCCAGAGCTGGCGACGCACCGCCGACGGGACGATGGCCTCGACGTGCCGGACGAGGTCGTCGACGTCCTGGACGGGGGCGTGCGGATCAGCGATGCGTCCCGGATCGGACGCGGCGAAGGCTGCGACCGGGTCGGCGGGAGGGCGGTCGAGGGTGGTGTCGAGGACCGAGGTGAGTGTCATGGGTCGAGCATCTCGGGCCGCCACCGCTTCCGGACGGTTCTCCCCAGCCGCATCGATCGACGAGGATCGACGCGGGGCTGGGGAGGACCGATCAGCCCTGGAGTCGCACGGAGTCGCCGACGGCGACCGTCTCGCCGCCCTGGCCCGGCGCCCCGGACAGTGCCCGGAGCGCCCTGCGGAGCACCGTGCTGGACGTGCTCATGGTGTACGGGAAGTAGACGACCTCGACCCCGACCGCCCCGAACTCTCGCTCGAGCCGGAGGCCCTTCTCGGTGCCCCGCCAGTCGTCGCCCTTGAAGAAGACGTCGAAGCGGAGCTCGCGCCAGACGTCCATCTTGTCGGGCACGGTCTCGGCGTGGACGCCGTCCACGACGTCGATGTGGCGGACGATCTCGAGCCGTTCGGCGAGCGGGACGACGGGGGAGATGCCCTTGGTCACCTGCAACATCTCGTCGGACACGACGCCGGCGATGAGGTGGTCGCACTGCGCGGACGCGTGCCGCAGCAGGTTCAGGTGGCCGATGTGGAACAGGTCGAAGGCGCCGGCCGCGTAGCCGACCCGGCCCGCGCCTCCTCGTCCGCTCCCGCCGTCGACGGGGTCGAGGGCGAGGCCGGTGGCGGGGGTGGGGATGACGTCCACGGGTGTGGTCCTCTCGTCGGGGTGGTGCTCGGAGGTGCTCACGACAGGGCACCGGGCCGGCGTCGGAGGCGGGGGAGGTCCTGCAGCGGGCGGGCGGCGCCCGCGTGGTCCACGAGGTCGGCGATGCTGAACGAGGGCGTGGGTTCCTCGACGGGGTGACGGACGTCGTCGTCGAGCCAGGTGGCACGCACCAGGACCCGGCGCCACGGGGGCACCCCGGTCAGCACGACGCCCACGGGTTGCACGTCCAGGCTGACGAGCTCGGCGCTCAGGCTCCGGAGGGACTCGACCGTCGTGACCCCGGACCGGACGACCAGCAGCACGCCGTCCACCTCGTCGGTCACGCTGCGCAGCGCGAGCGGGTGCGAGTCGCTGGAGGCCTGGACGACGGAGACGTCGTAGTCCTCGCGCAGGGCGGCGAAGAAGGCGTGGGTTCCCGAACGGACCAGGTGACGGGACGACGCGACGACCCCGTCGGACACCGGCACGCGGTCGTAGCCGTGCCGATCGGCCTCGACCTCCTCGGGCACGGCGCCCACGGGCACCGTCGAGGGACGGGAGAGCGTGCGGGTGTCGAAGTCGGACTGGACCAGGGCGCACGTGGCACCGAGCTCGACGACGGCGCGCGCGAGGCCGCCGTCGACGCCGACCGCCTCGCGGACCGAGTCCGTCCGGGCCAGCAGGAGCGTGGCGGGCAGCGAGCCACCCCGGAGGGCCCTCGTGTTCTGCACGACCTCGCGCAGGGCCGTGCGGGTCCGGGCGGACGAGGCTCCGGTCACCGGGTCGTCGCCCTGCCGGAGGGCCCCCGGGAGCTGTCCCACGACCGGCAGCCCCGTGATGCGGCGCACGTCGTCGACCGTGTCGACCGTGGGCCGGGCACGGGCCAGGACGAGCGCGCCGGCGAGACCGACCGCCAGGCCGGCGAGGAGACCCGAGAGGACCGTCAGCGCGAGGCCCGGCTCGTCGGGCGTCGTCGGGACGGCCGCGGGGGAGGTGAGGTCGAGCGCGACGGTCTGACCGTCCGACCCGGCGTCCGATTCGGCGCGATCCACGACCGCCGAGAGGCTCTCGGCGACGTCGTCGGCGAGCGAGGCGGCCCCGTCGGGCGTTCCGGCCGTCGTCTGCACGCGGAGGACCGCGGTGCCGTCCGGGTTGACCACCGAGACCCGCTCGGCGAGCTCGTCGACGGGCAGGCCGAGGTCGGCCGCGACCGGTCCGAGGACTTCCGGGCTCGTGCCGAGCTCGGCGTAGGACGCCACGCGCTGCTGGGCGAACTGACCGCGGGCCGCGAGGCCCGAGCCCGGGGACTCGACCCGGACGAGGAGCGTCGCCTCGGCGCGCCAGTCGGCCGGAGCGAGCTGCGATGCGCCGACGCCCGCGGCCACCCCGAGGAGCGCCGCCACGCCGATGAGCGCGGCATGGCGCGAGACGGCGCGACCGAGACCCCCCGCGACGGCACGACGGACCGGGGCGACCTCGTGCCTCACGACCTCGAACCGATCGACGGGGGAGTCAGGGACTTCAGCTCGCGGAACCACTTCGGCAGGGCGAGGACGAGGTAGCCGGCGTTCGCGACGAGGAGCGCCAGGTAGACGACGGTGAACGCCGGCGGCCAGGCCAACAAGACGAACGCGAGGCACATCAGGCCGTAGTCCGTCGGGACGACCGCCAGCGAGTAGAGCAGTCCCGTGCGACGTCCGACGGGCGCGGCGACGCCGGTCCGGGCCGCCTCCGCCCGGCGGAGCTGGTCGGTCAGGACGATGGCGAAGAACGCCACCGTCGCCACGACCTGGTAGACGAGCGGCGCGGCCAGCAGGGCTTCGCGACCCTCCGGTTCACGGAGCCACGACGCGAAGACCGCCAGGTGCAGCACCGCGATCTTGGTCGCGTCGATGACGTGGTCGAGCCACTCGCCCGCGGGGCTGCCGCCGCCCCGGAGGCGCGCGACCTGTCCGTCGGCCGAGTCGAGGGCGTAACCCACGACGAGCAGCAGGACGACGGCCAGGGCCGTCCCGATGCCGGACGGCGCGAAGGCGAGGACCGCGATGCCGGCGAAGGTGCACGCGGCGCTGAGCGCCGTGACCTGGTTCGGCGTGGCACCCACGGTGTAGGCCACCGCGGCGGCCCATCGACCGAGTCGGCGGTTGACGAAGCGCGAATAGGCGGGCGCACCCGTGGACGGCTTCTGGGCCGACGCGAGCGCGGCGAGGGCGGGACGCACGGCACGGGGCACGGCGGGCCGGGCCGAGGTCCCCTCGGTGGTCGTGGGGGCGTCGGTCACGAGGCCACCGCCAGGGAGTCGACGTCGGCCGTGTGCAGCTCGCGGGTGACGACCGCGCCGATGCGGCGGCGCATGCGCTCCGGTGTGAACCGCTGGAGGTAGGCCTCGCGGGCGTGGCGCCCGGCGACGGCCAGGGTGGAGACGTCCATCGACGCCAGGATCTCGGTCAGGCCGTCGACGTCTCGGCGGTCGAAGAGCCAGCCCGTGTGACCCTCGTCAACGACTTCTTCCGGGCCGCCGGAGCGGCTGGCGATGACGGGACGCCCCTGGCTGAACGCCTCGAGCGTGACGAGTCCGAAGCCCTCGAGGGTGTCGGTCGGCAGGATGACCGCGTCGGCGTCGCGGAGGTAGGGCGACGCGTCGTCGACCTCTCCCACGACGGTGACCGTCTCGGGTCGCGAGACGATCGCCGCGACCAGGCCGGGCACGTCGACGGAGGAGCCGACGGCCGGCGGGCCGCCCAGGATGACGAGCTGGCCGGGGCAGCCTGCCGCGTTCCAGGCCGTCAAGAGCGTCGCGTGACCCTTGTGGCCGTTCCAGCGACTCGCGACCACGTACTGGGGCGCGCGACCCTCGGCACGGTCGGTGACGGCGATCGAGCGGTCCGACACGCCGTTGTGGACCACGACGGCGCGCGAGTCCTCCGAGAGGCCGGACGAGTCGAGCACCGACCGCGACACGGCGACCAACGAGGTGCAGGCGCGGGCCAGGGGACGGAGGCCTCGACGGTCCCCGTCGCTCCAGGGCTCCTGCAGGTGCCCCACGACGCGGCGGACGCCCATGGCCCGGGCGACGGGCGCGACGATCAGGCAGGCGCTCGTGGCGCAGTAGACGAGGTCGAAGTGGCGCCCGGACAGTCTCAGCGCCGTGCGGGCCGCGTCACGGGCCAGGCGGACGAGTCCGAGCGGTCCGAGCCGGGTCCGGCGCAGGATCGGGAGGGGCGTGCGCTCGACGCGCGCCCCGAGCTCGCGCAGCCTCGGGCCCAGGGGCCCGACGGACACGTCGGAGGGCAGCCAGACCGTCACGTCGAGGTCGTCGCGGGCGGCGAGCTCACCGACCACCTCGAGGACGATCCGGTCCGAGCCGTACATCTCGTCGGACGAGTGCACCAGCAGCACCCGGCTGCGCCGCGATCCCCTCCGACGGCGGGGGAGTTCGGGCAGGTCGACGCCCGTCCGGGCGTCCTCCCGCAGGATCGGTGCGGCGGTCGTCGCCGGTGCGGACTCGCGGTCCCGGTAGTGCCTGATGTCGACGGACATGCTCTCTCCCCTGTCGTCGTGAGCGTGGTCCGGGCCCGTGAACGGCCCGCGGTGGTCTCGGATGCTGCTGGTGGGGGTCAATACGCTCCCCGGTGCTCGAAGAGGACCCGGACGGTGCGCCACATGATGACGAAGTCGACCGTCAGCGACCAGTTCTCGACGTAGTAGAGGTCGAGGCGGACGCTCTCCTCCCAGCTGAGGTCGCTGCGTCCGTTCACCTGCCACATGCCCGTGAGGCCGGGCTTGATGTAGAGGCGTCGGTGGACGTGGTCCTCGTACCCCTCGACCTCGCGAGGGAGGGGCGGCCGGGGCCCGACGACGCTCATGTCGCCTCGGACGATGTTCCACAGTTGGGGCAGCTCGTCGAGCGACCACCGACGGAGGACGGCACCCACGCGGGTGACCCGCGGGTCGGACTTCATCTTGAAGAGCAGGCCGGCTCCCTCGTCGGCCTGCGCGAGGCCGGGGAGCCGGCTCTCGGCGTCGACGACCATGGAGCGGAACTTCAGCATCTCGAAGGTGCGTCCGTCTCGGCCGACCCTGCGCTGACGGAACAGCACCGGGCCGGGACCGTCGAGCCGCACCGCGAGGGCGACGACGGCGAACACCGGCGCGAGGACGACGAGCGCGGCGGACGCCAGCGCGAGGTCGGACAGACGCTTGAGGGCGTGTCGCGGGCCGTCGAACTGCGGCAGCTCGACGTGCATGAGGGGGAGACCCTCGACCGGGCGGTAGTGGATGCGGGGCCCGGCGACGTTCGTCAGTCGCGAGGCGATGACGAGCTCCGTCGCTCGTCCTTCGAGCGACCATCCGAGGTCGCGCAGGTACTCCCGGCCACGACCCGGTTCGCCGGCGACGATCACGCTCTCGGCGCCCAGGCGCCAGACCGCACGCGGGACGCCGTCGAGGTCCGCCACCACAGGGACGGTGCGGCCTCCGACCACGATGCCCCTCGGGTCGGCGTCCGGGACGGCCGCCCCGACGACGTCGTACACGGCACCGCTCGTCTTGTCGATGCGACGGACGACGTCGGCGATGTCGTCGCGCGATCCCACGATGACGGCTCTCGACAGGTAGTGGCCCTTGGCCCGCTGGCGTTCGAGCCAGCGCCGCATGGTCCACCGGCCGACGACCAGGCCGGCACCGCCGACGGGCAGCGCCACCAGGAAGTAGCCCTCGCCGCCGATGTGGCCGACCGAGGCGAACCCGATCGCCACGACGGCGAAGGCCCAGACGCTCGCCGTGAGGAGGCGCTTGTACTCGACGACGCCGCTGCCGACGACCGCGAGGTCGCGGGTGCGGTGCAGCGTGAGGCAGAAGGTCCAGACCAGCCCGACGACGACGGGGAGCACGGGAGAACCCACCGACTCGATCAGGGTGGACGCATCCGAGCCCCGACCGGCGGCGATGGCCCTCGCGGCGTCCACCACGACGGCACCGACGATGCTCAGGGTCAGGACGGCCGTGTCGACGAGGCGGAGCCGGCGCCGGTAGCGGCGAGCCCAGGCGGCGCCGGACTCGGCGTCGTGCGTCGCGGCGGGCGCCGCGAGGGGGCCGTCCGACTCGGTCAGGTCGAACGGGGGATCGATCCGTCGGGGTGACGACGGTCCGACCAGGAGTGAGCGGAGTTCGCTCTGCGTGCTGGACATCGGGTCTCGGGTTCGGGTAGGCGACGGCACGCCCACGTCGGTGGTGACGACGGGGGCGGTGGCGGGCGGTCGATCGAGGTTCGGGTTCGATCGACCGCCCAGGCGTCGCGCCGGAGCACGGACGTCACGATGGTGCGCGACGTCGGCCGGGCGGCGACGGGCGCGCCGGGCAGCGGGTCTGCTCGACGCACGATTCGGGTCGGTGCGGTGACGGGAGCAGATGCTCCCGGTGGAGAGGGTCGGGTTTCTCGGTTCCTGGCGATTTCGGGTCGACCAGGAGGATGCTGTGACTCTAGTTCGGGGGGCACCCGCCATAGGAGTCTAACAAGACCCCCCGTTCGGGGGCGATCGTGTCCCCCCTGTTGCCGACACCCGAACGGGTGACCCTCGGACCCCGCGATGTCACCCGTGCGGGGGTGACAAGAAGCCGTGAAAAGCGCGGCCACGGCGCGTCCCGTTCCAGGCGGAGGGTGGCCCGCGGCGTGAGACACGCAAAAGGCCTGTTCAGGCCGGTGACACGACGTCCGGACCGAGGGTCGACACGCCGCCGTCCGTGCCGTTCATCACCCCGACAGGTGTCGTTCATCTCTCGTCGCCCCTGGTGTCTGCAGCGCAGGTGGGGTACAGACGGACAGCGCCCCCCGGCCCTTCGGCCGGGGGGCGCATCACCCGTCACAATCACCCTCGTCCGCGTGTCACGGACGGGTGACGAATCCTTGCTCGACCATCCAGTCGAAGGCCACGTCGGCGGGCTCTTCGCCCTCGACGTCGACCGCCAGGTTGAGTCGTCGCATCTCGGTGTCCGTGAGGGCCGGCGAGATCTCGTCGTACACCTCGGCCAGCTGCGGGTACTCCTCGAGGGTGGCCGTCGAGAGGACGGGTGCCGCGTTGTAGGCGGGGAAGAAGCCCTGGTCGTCCTCCAGCACGGCGAGGTCGAGCGAGTCGATCCGGCCGTCCGTCGTGAAGACCTCGCCGAAGTTGCAGCTGCCCCGGTCGGTCGCGGTGTAGACCGTGCCCGTGTCCAGGATGCTCACGTTGCTCGTCGGCACACCGTCGGCGGCGCCGAGTTCGAGCCCGTACGCCGCGAGCATGGGGGCGAACCCGTCGGCCCTCGAGTTGAACTCGGCCTCGACGCAGAAGGTGCGCTGCTCGACCGGCAGGTCGGCGATCTGGGAGAGCGACGTGATGTCGCCGAGCTCGGGAACGGCCTCGGCCCGGACCGCCATGGCGTAGGTGTTGTTGAGGGGCGCGGGCTCGAGCCAGGTCAGGCCGTTGTCGGCGTCCGCGTCGCGGACGGCCTCGTACTGCTCCTGCTGGTCGGGGATGCCCTCCGCCTCGGCGAGGTAGGTCAGCCAGGCGGTGCCGGTGTACTCGTAGGTCATGTCGGCCGTCCCGTCGAGCATCAGCTGTCGCACCGCCACCGACCCCGGCACGTTCGTCATGTCGGTGACCTCGAAGCCCGCGGCCTGCGCGGCGAGCACGGCGATCTTCCCGAGGATCAACTGCTCGGTGAAGTTCTTCGCCGTCACGGTGATCGCCGCGTCGTCGGGCAACCCCTCGACGGCTCGGATCGAGCCGGGCGCCACGGCGGGCACGAACGCCGTCGCCGGCTGCAGGCCGCACCCGGTCAGAGCGAGCGTCGCGGCGCCGACCACGGCGAGGGACGAGGAGGCGCGACGCAGTCGTCGGGGGAGGCGGGAGACGGTCATGCGCGGAGTCCCTTCGGACGGGCGACGTACTCGACCACACGGCCCAGCCAGTCGATCAAGAGGGCGAGCAGGGCGATGAGCAGGGCCCCGGAGACGAGGACCCGCGGCAGGAACAGGTTGACCCCGGTGGTGATCAGCAGCCCCAGGCCGCCGGCACCGATGAACGTGGCGAGGGCCGCCGACCCCACGAGCAGCACGAGGGCCGTACGGATGCCGGAGAGCATCACGGGGACGGCCAGCGGCAGCTCGACCTTCAGCAGGACGGACGACGCACTCATCCCCATGCCCCGACCGGCCTCGACGAGGCGGGCGTCGACGCTCTGCAGTCCGATCATGGTGTTGCGCAGCACCGGAAGCGCCGCGTAGAGCACGAGGGCGACGACAGCAGCCCAGAACGTGAAGCCGAGCCAGAACGCGAGCAGCACGATGAGTCCGATGGCCGGCGCGGCCTGGCCGAAGTTCGCGAGGAGCAGGACGGGACCGCTGATGCGCACGAACGGCCGCCGGGTGAGCAGCACGCCGAGGGGGATGGCGAGGACGAGGACGATCGCCGCGGAGACGAAGGTCAACGCCAGGTGCTCGCCCGTGTAGGCCAGCAGGTCGGAGGGGTTGAGGGTGGTCCGTTCGGCCGTCGTCAGGTCGGCCGTGGTCAGCCACACGACGAATGCCGCGAACACGGCGAACACGGCCACGGGTTGCACGAGCAGTCCGAGCCACGCCGGGCGGGGCCCCCGCCGGCCGGACGAGCGTCCGTCGACCGAGGCCGGGGCGACCGAGGCGGTCACGCCGCGTCCTTCTCGTCGACGGGGGCTCCCGGCACGACGTCGAACGAGCCCGTGTTGGTGCCCACCGGAGCGTCGTGGTGGGCCTCCGCGGCCGACGCGCGCGCCCGCGTGATGGCCTCCATGACGACCTCGACCGTGATGACGCCGATGAAGGCGTCGCGTCGACCGGTGACCAGGGCCGCACCCGCACTCGAGACGAGCATCGTGTCCAGGGCGTCGTTGAGGGTGGCGCCGCTGCCGATGACCGGCAGGTCGGCGTCGGGTGACGAGCCCAGCACGTCGAGACGGCCGAGCTGGCGGCGCGAGGGCCACGAGACGGGGCGCTCCCGGTCGTCGACGACGACCGCGTGGCCGTGGCCGGCCGCCTCGACCCGGGCGAGGACGTCGGCGGCCGATTCGCCCGCTCGGGCGACGACGGCCTCGGCGAGGTCGACGTCACGGACGCGCGTCAGCGTCAGCTGCTTGAGGCCGGCCCCCGACCCGATGAAGTTCTCGACGAACTCGTTCGCCGGCTCGGCGAGGATGCGCTCCGGGGTGTCGTACTGCACGATGTGCGCGCCCTCGGAGAAGATGACGATCCAGTCGCCGAGCTTCACGGCCTCGTCGAAGTCGTGGGTGACGATGACGATGGTCTTCTGCAGCTCGTGCTGGATGTTGATCAGCTCGTCCTGCAGGCGCTGGCGGGTGATGGGGTCGACGGCACCGAAGGGCTCGTCCATCAGCAACACGGGCGGGTCCGCCGCCAGTGCCCGCGCGACGCCGACGCGCTGCTGCTGACCACCCGAGAGCTCACGCGGGTAACGGTCGCGGTACGTGGCCGGATCGAGCGACACGAGTTCGAGCAGCTCGTCGACGCGGGCGGCGATGCGCTCCTTCGACCAACCGAGCATCTTCGGGACGATGGCGATGTTCGCCCCGACGGTCATGTGCGGGAACAACCCGCCGGCCTGGATCACGTAGCCGATGCGGCGGCGCAACTCGTCGCCGTCGATCGAGGTGACGTCGTCGCCGTCCAGGACGATCCGCCCCTCGGTGGGCTCGATCAGCCGGTTGATCATCTTGAGGGTCGTGGTCTTGCCGCACCCCGACGGTCCGACGAGCATGACGATCTTGCCGGCCGGGATCTCGAGCGTGATGCCGTCGACGGCCGGCTCGGCCTGGCCGGGGTACCGCTTGGTGACCTGGTCGAGGGTGATGCTGCGGCCCGAGACCTCGTCCGAGGGGGACGAGGAGGCGCGGGTGGGGTCAGTTCTGGACACGGATGCCTCTCGAGATGGTCAGGCGGCCGAGGCCGACGAGGAGGAGGTCGAGGACGAGGGCGAGGAGGACCACGCCCACCACGCCCGTGACCACGGAGGCGAGCGCGTTCGCGCCGCCCAGTCGGGACAGGCCCGAGAAGATGAAGCCGCCGAGGCCCGGGCCGAGCGCGTACGCCGCGACCGCGGCGATGCCCATCACCATCTGCGCGCTGACGCGCACGCCGGTGAGGATGATCGGCCAGGCGAGGGGCATCTGGACGGTCGCCAGGGTCCGGAAGCGCCCCATGCCGATGCCGCGAGCCGACTCGACGAGCGAACCGTCGACCTCGTGCAGGCCGACGACGGCGTTCCGCAGGATCGGCAGTGCGGCGAAGAACGTGACGACGATGACCGACGGCGCCACGCCGAACCCCGCGAAGGGGATGAGCAGGCCGACCAGCGCGAACGACGGAAGGGTCAGCCCCACGGCCGACACCCCGTTGGCCAGCGCGTAGAGAGTCGGGTTGCGGTGCACCAGGGCGGCGAGGCCGACCGAGACGACGACCGCCAGGACGAGGCACTGCACCACGAGCGAGAAGTGTTGCCATGAGGCGAACCAGATCTGGCTCCACCGGTCCACCACGAAATCCCACGCCAAGCAGACCATCTCCTCTGAGCAACGACCATCAGTCCGAATCGTCGCTTCCCCGAGAGGCGACCGGCGTCCACACTAACCACGGCCCCCACGCCGCGTCATGTCGCCGACCACCCTTCCGGGAGCCTTAGAGTCGCCTGCCGTTATCAAATCCGACGAACGAAAGCCCCGATGGGAACGGCGTGTCGGCTTTCGTCGACACGCCGTTGTAACGATCCTCAGATCCTCGCCCCGCAGGGCCTCCGTCAGCCGACGCGGGCTCCGGTCGAGATCTTGTACCGCGCCCCGTGGTGCTCGTCCGGCAACCGGTCTCCGCGCCCGAACAGCTTCTGCCGCAGCGTGCCCGGTTCGTACTCGGTGGGATAGACGCCCCGGGCCTGGAGCACGGGGATCACGTGCTCGACGACGTCCTCGAACGTGCCCGGAGTGATGGCGTAGGCGAGGTTGAACCCGTCGACGTCGGTCTCGTCGACCCACTCCTGGAGCTGGTCCGCGATCTCCTCGCCGGACCCGACGATGCGGGGCCCGAGACCGCCGATCCCGGCCGCCTCGGCGATGTCGCGGATCGTCCACTCCGCGCCCGTGTCACCCGCCTGCGCCTGGAAGTTCGCGAGGGCCGACTGGATGGCGTTGCTCTCGACGTCACCCACGGGGTCGTTGAGCGAGTAGGTCGAGAGGTCGACGCCCATCCACCCCGACATGAGCGTCAGGGCCCCCTCGTGCGAGGCGTATCGCCGGTACTCGTCGTGCTTGGCCCGGGCGGCCTCGGGGGTGGCGTCGGTGATGATGGTGAGCAACGTGTAGATGCGCGCCGAGTAGCGGTCGCGGCCCGCGGCCTCGAGCGCGTCCCGGATCTTGCCGACCGTCGCGGCCAGGCGTTCCTTGGTCGGGGCCGCCACGAAGATCGACTCGGCGTTGCCGGCGGCGAAGCGGATGCCCCGCGGCGAGGCACCCGCCTGGTAGATCACGGGGGTGCGCTGAGGGCTGGGCTCGGCGATGTGGATGCCGGGCACCTTGTAGTAGGTGCCGTCGTGCCCGATCTCGTGCACCTTGGCCGAGTCGGTGAAGACGCCGGACTCACGGTCGCGGACGACCGCGTCGTCCTCCCACGACCCCTCCCACAGCTTGTACAGGACCTCGAGGTACTCGTCGGCCTGGTCGTACCGGGTGTCGTGGTCGAGCTGGTCGTCGGCACCCATGTTGCGGGCGGCGCTCGGCAGGTAGCCGGTGACGACGTTCCAGCCGATCCGCCCCTCCGTCAGGTGGTCGAGCGTCGACATGCGCCGGGCGAACGGGTAGGGGTGCTCGTAGGCCGTGCCGGCGGTGATGCCGAAGCCCAGGTGCTCGGTCGCGGCGGCCATGGCCGAGACGAGCAGCACCGGGTCGCCGACCGGGGTCTGGGTGCCGTTGCGCAACGCCGCGTCGTGGTTGCCGCCGTAGACGTCGTACGTGCCGAGCACGTCGGCGATGAAGAGCCCGTCGAAGACGCCCTTCTCGAGGAGGCGCGCGAGGGAGGTCCAGTAGCTCAGCTTCGTGTAGTCGGCCGAGCGGTCGTCGGGGTGCCGCCAGAGACCGGGGGACTGGTGCCCCACGCAGTTCATGTCGAAGGCGTTGAACCGGATTCGTCGAGTCATGAGGCCATCATCACGACCCGGGCCCGTGCTGTCGTCCTCGCCGACACACGAGGTCACACTCCACGCCCCGTAGCCTGTGTCGGTGCTCCCGTTCCGCCGCCACGTCACCGACGTCGACCGCCCCCGTCTCACCCGCGACGTGTACGTCCTCGGCGTGATCGCCTTCTTCGTCATGGTCGGCTTCGGGGTGGTCGTCCCGGTCCTGCCGGTCTACGCCCGCAGCTTCGGCGTCGACCACGCCCTGGTGGGTGCCGTCCTCTCGGCCTTCGCCCTCATGCGCCTCGTGGCGAGCCCGTTCGTGGGTCGACTCATCGACCTGATGGGCGAGCGGGTCGTGCTCTCGGTGGGCATCGGCATCGTGGCACTGTCGAGCGGGCTCGCCGGGCTCGCCCAGACCTACCCGCAGCTCCTCCTGCTCCGGGGGGCGGGCGGCATCGGCTCGGCCATGTTCAGCATCGCGGCGATGACGTTGCTGCTCGGCGCGACCGACCCGTCGCTCCGTGCCCGGGCCGTCGGCTTCTACCAGGGCGGGTTCCTCGTCGGCGGCATGGCGGGTCCGGCCCTCGGCGGGCTGCTCGCGACCATCTCGTTGACGGCGCCGTTCTTCTTCTACGCGGGCACGCTCGCCGTGGCCGGCCTGGTCGGCGTCGTGCTCCTCCGCCGGGCACCGCAGCACTCCTCGACGACCGTCACCGCGCCTCCGGTGCCCCTCGGGGTCGTGCTGCGCGACGTGCGGTTCCGGACCGCGTGCGTGGCCAACTTCGCACAGGGTTGGTCGTCGCTGGGGGTGCGCAGCGCCCTCGTCCCCGTCCTCGTGGTCGAGGTCCTGCGCGGACCGACCGCCTGGACGGGGTTGCTCTTCGCCGCGTCGGCGGTGGCCCAGACCATCGCGTTGGCACCGGCTGCGCGCTTCGTCGACACCGTCGGCCGTCGACCGGCCGTGATCGGCTCGTTCGCGGTGGCGGCCGTGACCCTGTTCGCGGTGTCCCTCGCCCCGGACGTCTGGACGCTCGGCGCCCTGCTCTGCGTCTACGGCGTGGCGACGGCGTTCATGGGCACCGCGCCCGCGGCACTCGTCGGCGACGCCGCGGGGGCCCGCGGTGGTCGTCCCGTCGCGATCTTCTCGATGTGCTCGGACGTGGGGGCGATCGCCGGGCCGCTCGTCGCGGGCCTGCTCGTCGACACGGTCTCGTACCCCGCGGCGTTCGGCGTCGCGGCCGTCCTGCTGGCCGTGGCGGCCGGGGCGGCGATCCGCCTGCCCCGGACCGCCACCGGCACGCCGACCCCGGCCTGATCAGCCGAGGTGCACGGGCGCCTCGGTGGGCAGCAGGTCCTCCTTGCGGCCGCGGATGAGGAAGAACGAGATCGGCGCGGCGAGCAGCATGGCGACCGCGGCGGCGAGGAAGGCCACCGAGTAGCCGTCGACCAGCGGACCGAGCGGCCCGCCCACCGTCGACGTCGAGGACGCGACGGCCCCCGCGTAGAGGTTCGTGAAGACGGCGAGACCGATCGATCCGCCGATCTGCATCATGGCGTTCGAGGTCGCGCTGGCGGCACCGGCGTCGTGCGGGGCGACCCGGCTGAGCGCCAGGTTCTGCATGGGCACGAAGACGCCGGCGAGGCCGACGCCCATGACGAGCAGGGCCGGCAGCACCTGGACGGCGTACGAGCCGTCGGCCGTGATCTGCGTGGCGAGCCAGAGCAGCCCGGCCCCCGCGACGAGCGGCCCGACGATCATCATCGGGCGAGGGCCGACGACAGGCAGCGCCTTCGTCAGCAGGGGGGCGCAGACCATGATGACGAGCGTCATCGGCAGGCTGGCGAGCCCCGCCTCGAGCGGGCCGAAGCCCAGAACGATCTGCAGGTGGAAGGTCAGGTAGAGCAGGGCGCCGATCATGACGCTCCCGACGATCAACTGCACGAGGAAGGCTCCGCCACGGACGCGGTCGGCGAGCACGCGCATCGGCAGCAGCGGGTGGTCGCTCCGTCGCTCGACGACGACGAACAGGGCGAGCAGACCGGCCCCCAGGGCGATGAAGCCGATGACGACGGCCGAGCCCCAGCCGTCCTCGGCCCGGGTGAAGCCGTAGACGAGGCTGGCGAGGCCGGCCGCGACGACGATCGTGCCGACGACGTCGAGGCGGTTCCGCCCCTCGGCCCGGCTCTCGCTCACGACGAAGGCGGCGGCGACGATGGCGACGAGCACGATCGGCACGTTGACGAGCAGGCACCAGCGCCAGCTGACGAACTCGGTCAGCACGCCGCCGAGCACGAGCCCGACGGCCGCGCCGGCGCCCGAGATGGCGCCGAAGACGGCGAAGGCAGTGTTCCGGTCGCGACCCGACGCGAAGGTGGTGGTGAGCACCGCCAGGGCCGCAGGGGCGAGCAGGGCCGCGAACACGCCCTGCAGGCCACGGGCGAGGATCAGCTCGCCACCGGTCTGCACGAGCCCGCCGAACGCGGAGGCGGCACCGAAGCCGACCATCCCGACGATGAAGGTGCGCTTGCGGCCCCAGAAGTCGGCGATCCGACCACCGAGCAGCAGCAACGCGCCGAAGGCGAGCGCGTAGGCCGTCACGACCCACTGGCGGTTCTCGTCGCTGAGGCCGAGGTCGGCCTGGGCGTCGGGCAGGGCGATGTTGACGATGGTGCCGTCGAGGACGACGACGAGTTGCGCGAGGGCGACGATGACGAGCACCCACCAACGGCGCGACGAACGCGTCTCGGTGGGGGCGGGGGCGACGGTGGTCACTGCGGTACCTGTTTCTCTGGGGGACGACGAACTACCCTACCTACTAGTTGGTTGGTTCGTAAGTCGGCTACGGTGATCCGATGCGAACCGATGCCGCCGAGACCCGTCGAGCCATCCTCGAGGCCGCGACCGCGGAGTTCTCGCGACACGGGTTGGCCGGGGCGCGCGTCGACCGCATCGCGGCCGAGGCCGGCTGCAGCAAGGAGCGTCTCTACGCGAACTTCGGTGACAAGAGGTCGCTCTTCACGACCGTCCTGAACGGCACCTTCGAGACCATGGGCGAGGCCGCGTCCCGCCCTGCCGCGAGCGTCGAGGAGTTCGCCCTCGCCGTCTTCGACCACATGCAGGCCCACCCCGACCACAACCGGCTGCTCGCCTGGGCCCGGCTCGAGGGCGAGCACGACTGGGAGGCCTCGGTGCCCACCCTGCGCTCGGTCCAGGACGCCGCCCTGTCGCAGCTCGACCGCCTTCGCGGCGACCCCGCCGTGACGGTGTCCTGGAGCAGCGACGACATCTTCGCCCTCGTCATGTCGCTCGCCTGCGCCTGGCAGAACCTGCCCGGTCTCGGCGAGGCGCATCCGGGCGTGGTGCTCGACCCCGCCCTGCAACGCGAGATCGTGCGCGAGGCCGTGCGGCGCCTCACCACGGCCTGAGCCGGGCCCCGGGCCGTTCCACCGCACCGACGACGAAGGAGGCGCGCCCCGGTCACCCGGGACGCGCCTCCTTCTCGAGGTCGGTCGCTACTACTTCTTCGCGTCGACCTTCGGCGTCACCTTGAGGAATCCCGCACGCGGGTCGCCGAGACCCACCAGCGGGGTCGTGTCGCGGCCGCCGACGAAGTTCGTCACCCAGCCCGACAGGATGCGGAACTTCCGGTTCAGCGTCGGCATCGCGTACAGGTGGTAGCCACGGTGGGCCATCCAGGCCGGCACGTTCTTCAGCTGGAGGCCGAACATGCTGGCCGCGCCCTTGCCGATGCCGTAGCTCGCCACGGTGCCGAGCGACTCGTGTCGGTACTCCTTGACGGGCTCTCCCGACAGGGTCGCGATGACGTTGTCGGCCACGGTGACCGCCTGGCGCACGGCGTTCTGTGCGTTCGGCGGGTAGTACGCCGGCTGCTTCTCGGCCAGCAGGTCGGGGACCTGCGCGCCGTCGCCGAGGGCCCAGACGCCGTCGAGCTTCTGGCCGTCCTCGGTCTGGACCTGCAGGGTCGCGCTGACGTTCACGTGTCCCTTCGGGCCGAGGGGGAGGCCCATGTCGCCGAGCACCGGGTTCGGCTTGACGCCGGCCGTCCAGACGATCGTGCCGGCGGGGATGGTCTCGCCGTCGCTCAGCACGACGTCGCCGTCGACGCACGAGGGCATCGTCGTCTTGAGGCGGATGTCGATGCCTCGACCGCGCAACTGGCCCAGGGTCCACTTCGAGAGCTCGGGACCGACTTCGGGGGCGACGCGGTCCAGGGCCTCGACGAGCACGAAGCGCAGTTCGTCGCGCGACAGGTTCGGGAACGTGTCGACGGCGGAGTTCGCGGCGTCGGACAGTTCGGCGAGGGCCTCGACGCCCGTGTAGCCGCCACCGACGAAGACGACGGTGAGGAGCTTGCGGCGGACGGCCGGGTCCTTGACGCTGGCCGCCTCGGCGATGTTGCCGAGGATGCGGTCACGGACGTACTGAGCCTCTTCGACGCTCTTGAAGCCGACGCCGTTCTCGGCCAGGCCCGGGGTCGGGAAGGTCCGGGTGACGGCACCGAGGGCGACGACCAACTGGTCGTACGCGATGTCGCTGGACTCGCCGTCCGCACTCGTGACGGTGACCTTCTTGGCCTCGCTGTCGAGCCCGGTGACCGACGCCTCGACGACCTTGGTGCGCTTGAGCGTCTTGCGCAGCGGCACGGTGACGTCGCGGGCGGCGATGTGGCCACCGGCGACCTCGGGCAAGAACGGCTGGTAGGTGAAGTACGGGGCCTGGTCGACGAGGGTGATGCTCGCCGCCTGGGGTGGGTGTCGCTTCTGCAGTTCGAGTGCAGTGGTGAGCCCGGCGGAACCGCCGCCGAGAATTACGATTCGCTTGGTCATGTATGTGTTCCTCCCTCAGACGACCGTACCCCCGGGGCCGCCTGCCGGAACGCCACACGCCGAACGGCCCGGCACCCCTCGGGGGCCGGGCCGGGCACGGCCGCGCGTCGGACGGTGAGGTCAGCGACCGCCGTCGAGGTCGCTCTGCGTGAACGACCCGTCCGGTTCGCCGTCGTGGGGTCCGCCGTCGGCGGCCGGCTCGTCCGGGACCTGCGCGTCGACGTACGACCCGTCGCCCTCGCTCGTGCCGGCCTCTTCGGTGTAGGTGCCGTCGGCCTCGCCGTCGTGCGGCCCGCGCGTGCGGGCGCCGCCGTCGAGGTCGTCGTCGACGTACGAGCCGTCCTCGCCCGAGGTGGGTCCGCCGGTGCTCGGCCGGTCGTGCTCGTGGTGGTTGGCGTCGCTGCCCATGGGTGCTGCCCTTCGTCGAGGTCGGTCGGCGTCGTCGCCGCCCGTGCGGCTCACCCTAGACCGACGTGGTGCCGGTCGACCGGGCGGGACCGTGTCGTCAGAACCCCTCGTTCTCGCGGGTCACGTAGGGCGACTCCAGCGCGTCGAGCTCGTCGTCGGTGAGCCACAGGTCGACCGAGGCAACGGCGTCGTCGAGGTGCTGCATCTTCGTGGCGCCGACGATGGGGGACGTGACCGCGTCCTGCTGCCGCACCCAGGCCAACGCGACCTGCGCACGAGGGACGCCCCGCGCCTCCGCGACGTCGGCGACGGCCTGCGCCACGAGGCGGTCACCGTCCTCGCGCTGCTTGTAGAGCGTCTGACCGAAGCGGTCGGTCTCGGTCCGGGCCGTGGTGGCGTCCCAGTCCCGGGTCAGCTTCCCGCGGGCCAGGGGCGACCAGGGCAGCACGCCGACGCCCTGGTCCAGGCAATAGGGGTGCATCTCGCGTTCTTCCTCGCGTTGGATCAGGCTGTACTGGTCCTGCATCGAGACGAAACGCGTCCAGCCACCGAGGTCGGCCGCGTGCTGCATCGAGGCGAACTGCCAGGCCCACATGCTCGAGGCGCCGATGTAGCGGGCCTTGCCGGCCTTGACGACGTCGTGGAGCGCCTCCATCGTCTCCTCCACGGGCACCTCGGGGTCGAAGCGGTGGATCTGGTACAGGTCGACGTAGTCGGTGCCGAGACGGCGCAGGCTGTCGTCGATCGCGCTCATGACGTGCCCCCGGCTGAGCCCGGCCCCGTTCGGGCCGGGACGCATGCGGCCGTGCACCTTGGTCGCCAGGACGACCTCCTCGCGGGTAGCGAAGTCCCGCAGTGCCCGTCCGACGATCTCCTCGCTGGTGCCGTCCGAGTAGACGTCGGCGGTGTCGAAGGTCGTGATGCCGAGCTCGAGCGCCCGCGAGATGAACGGGCGGCTCTCGTCCTCGGGCAGGCTCCACTCGTGCGTCCCGCGGTCGGGCACGCCGTAGCTCATGCACCCCAGGGTCACCGCCGAGACGGTCAGGCCGCTCGTGCCCAGTCGTGCGTACTCCATGTGTGGCACCTCTCGTCGTCGAGGCGGGGCACCGATGCCCGCGCCGACTGCGACCCTACGCGCGGGGCGGAGCGGTCCGGCCCGCGATCGACGCGTCCCCTCGGATCACCGAGGCGGCGTGTCGGAGCGCCCGCCGCGCCTCCGGGGTCCAGGGCGCGCCGACGAAGTCGTGGAAGGCACCGCGGTACAGCCGCAGCTCGACGCGTCCACCCGCCGCGGTCACGCCGGCGGCCAGCCGCTTCACGTCGGGCGTCAGCAGGTCGCGATCGCCGGCGTAGGCGAACACGGGCGCGAGACCCGAGAGGTCGCCGCGCACCGGGCTGACGAGGGGGTCGGCCGGATCACGGTCGCCGGCCCACCACCGACCCGCGGCGACGAGACCGTCGCGGGCGAGCATCGGGTCGAGCGGTGCGACCTCGTCGATCGCGGGGGAGTCGAGCAGGGCGTCCACCCACGGCGAGAAGAGCACGAGGGCGTCGGGTGCCGGTCGGCCGGCGTCGCGTCCCCTCATGGCCGCGACGAGGGCGAGCGCCCCGCCCGCCGAGTCGCCGGCCACGACGACGCGGGACGGGGAGGCGCGGCGCACGTCCTCGAGGACCGCGTCCAGCAGCGGCAGCGCGTCGTCCACGTCGTGGGCCGGGGCGAGCCCGTAGAGGGGCACCGTGACGACGGCCCCGGAGGCGCGGACGAGACCCGCGAGCAGGTTCCAGTGCGTGGCCAGGACGGGGTGCACGTAGGCACCGCCGTGCAGGTAGACCACGTGGACGCCGCTCGGGGCCCGACGCGGACGGAGCGTGACGACGCGCTCACCACCGACCCGCGCCTCCTCGACGGTCGCGACGCGGTGCACCGCTCGCGTGACCGGCGCGGCGGAGCCCTGACGGGCGACCGAGCGGACGAGCGAGTCCTCGGACTCGGTCGAACGGGGGCGGAAGCGGAGGCGCAGGCGCAGAAGAGCACGCGTGGCGGCCATCGAGAGCGACATGACCCGACCCTACGGGCGCCGGGGACGACCAGGGGAGGCGGGGGCTACCGGACGGGATGCGAGGGGGCTAGCTTGGCCCCCGAACGGGTCACCCGACCCCGACGTCGCCGGTGCCGTCATCTGGGAGCGCGCACCGACGGCACACCTCGCTGCACGAACACACCCGAAGGAACGACGATGTTCGACACACGCTTCATCAGCAGTGCCATCTCCCGGAGCGCCGAGACCCCGATCGATCGACGACGGCTGCTCGCCGCCGCCGGCGTCACCGGCCTCGGCACGGGGCTCGCCGCGGTCGCCGCGACGCTGCCCGCCCAGTCCGCGGCCGCCGTCTCGCCCTCCGACGAGGTGATCAGTGATGCGACGATCCTGAACTTCGCACTCAACCTCGAGTACCTCGAGGCGGAGTTCTACCTCCGGGCCGTCACCGGCTCGGGGCTGCCCGCCGACCAGATCACGGGCATCGACCCCCAGGGCGGCGTCGTCGGCGGCGCACCCGTGCCGTTCAAGACCACGATCGTCAAGCGCATCGCGCAGGAGATCGCGGCGGACGAGAAGGCGCACGTCTCCTTCTTGCGGTCGGCACTCGGCGGCGCGAAGGTGTCGCGACCGGCGATCGACCTGCAGAGCAGCTTCACGGCGGCGGCCCTCGCGGCAGGGGTCATCACGCCGGGCCAGACCTTCGACCCGTTCGCCTCGGAGGAGAACTTCCTGCTCGGGGCGTTCATCTTCGAGGACGTCGGCGTGACCGCCTACAAGGGGGCCGCACCCCTGATCTACAACAAGACGTACCTCGGCGCGGCCGCCGGCATCCTCGCGGTCGAGGCCTACCACGCGGGCATCATCCGCACCACGCTGAACGCCAAGGGACTGCAGGTGCCCGCGACGAAGATCTCGGACGCCCGCGACTCCCTCGACGGGTCGACGGACGACGACCAGGGTCTGACCCTCGGTGGCGTCCAGAACCTCGTGCCGACCGACGCCAACGCCATCGTCTACGGACGGACCGCCGAGCGCGTGCTCAACGTCGTGTACCTCACGCCGAACCAGATCGACAAGGGCGGGTTCTTCCCGCAGGGCATCAACGGCTCGATCGTCGCCAGCGGCAACCCCGGCAGCGCGGTCTGACGACCGACGAGGGCCCGAGAACCAAGGAAGGCCCGCACACCGGGGTGTGCGGGCCTTCCGTCGCTTGCGAACAAGCATCTGTCTCAACACAGATCTGGTGAAACATCTCTCGAGAGAGACTCTTTCGAGTGTCCGAGGGGGGACTTGAACCCCCACGCCCTATACGGGCACTAGCACCTCAAGCTAGCGCGTCTGCCATTTCCGCCACCCGGACTGGATGGTGCCGACCGAAGCCGACACGAAAGATTAGCACGGCTCGGAGGGCCCTCGTGACCACGGCCACGTCCGTCGGCGTGAGCGGCGCGGCAGGTAGCGTGGGGCGCATGACGACGACCCCCACGAGCACCGGCCCGACCGAGCCCGAGCTCGACGAGACGGCCCGCATCGCCCGCGACCTCATCCGGTTCGACACGTCGAACTACGGCGGTGGGCGGTCGAACGGCGAGGCGGATGCCGCCGAGTACGTCGAGGCGGCCCTCCGCGACCTCGGCCTCAAGCCGCAGCTGTTCGAGTCCGAACCCGGCCGGGTCAGCGTGATCGCCCGGGTCGAGGGCGCCGAGCCGGCGAAGCCCGGACTGGTGGTGCACGGCCACCTCGACGTCGTGCCCGCCGACCCCGCGAACTGGTCGGTCGACCCGTTCGGCGGCGTCGTCCGCGACGGCATGCTCTGGGGGCGCGGCGCCGTCGACATGAAGAACATGGACGCCATGATGCTGACGGCCGTCGGCGACATCCTGCGGGCGGGCGAACGACCGGCCCGCGACCTCGTGCTGGGCTTCCTCGCCGACGAGGAGGCCGGGGGAGTCCTCGGCTCGCACTTCCTGGTGAAGGAACACCCCGGGTTGTTCGACGGCGCCACCGAGGCGATCAGCGAGGTCGGTGGCTACTCGACCTTCATCGACGGTCGACGCTCGTACCTGCTGCAGACGGGCGAGAAGGCCCTGATCTGGATCAAGCTCAGGGCTCGGGGCACCGCCGGGCACGGCTCGCAGATGATCGAGGCGAACGCCGTGACGCGCCTGGCCGAGGCGGTGGCCGTCCTCGGCCGCCAGCAGTGGCCGATCGTGCTGACGGACACGACGACCGCCCTGCTGGGCGAGGTGGCCCGCATCCTCGACGTCGACGTGCACGAGGTCGCACCCGACGAACTGGTCCTGCGCACCGGCACCGCCAAGGGCTTCATCCGCGGCTCGCTGCGCACGACGACCAACCCCACGATGCTGACGGCCGGCTACAAGCACAACGTCGTGCCCGACACGGCCGAGGCCCTGGTCGACATCCGGTGCATGCCGGGGCAGGAGGCGGCGGTGCTCGCCGAGGTCCGGGCCCTGATCGGCGACGACGTCGAGATCGAGACGATGCACACCGACATCGGGCTCGAGACGCCCTTCTCGGGGCCCCTGGTGGACGCCATCACCGCCACCCTCGACCGGCACGACCCGGGGGCACCCGTCCTGCCCTACCTGCTCTCGGGCGGCACCGACAACAAGGCCCTCAGCCTGCTCGGCATCGCCGGGTACGGCTTCGCCCCGCTCCGGCTCGACGAGGGCATGGACTTCCCGGCCATGTTCCACGGCGTCGACGAACGGGTCCCGCTCGACGCACTATCCTTTGGCAGTCGCGTCCTGCGGGACTTGTTGTCGACGTACTAGCAACCCCCGCACCAGAAGGGTCACCCGCGTGGAGCATCTCCTCCAGGCACTCCTGCTCGGCCTCGTCCAGGGCCTCACGGAGTTCCTCCCCGTCTCGTCGAGCGCCCACCTGCGGCTCGTCGGCCTGTTCTTCAGCGATCCCGGGGCGGCGGCCGAGTTCGACCCGGGCGCCACCTTCACGGCGATCACGCAGCTCGGCACCGAGCTCGCGGTCGTCATCTACTTCCGGCGCGACATCACCCGCATCGTCTCGCGCTGGTTCGCGGGCGTGACCGGCAAGATCCCCCGCACCGACCCCGACGTCCGCATGGGCTGGCTCGTCATCATCGGCACCGTCCCGATCGTGCTCGTGGGGTACGTCGCGCAGGAGTACATCCGCACGGTGTTCCGCTCGCTCTGGATCGTGGCGATCGTCCTGATCGTGTTCGGCGTCCTTCTCGGACTGGCCGATCGTCTCGGCAAGAAGACCGAGCGCTTCGAGGACATGCGCTACGGCCACGGCATCGCCGTCGGCGTGGCCCAGGTGCTGGCGCTCTTCCCCGGCGTCTCGCGGTCGGGTGCCACGACGACCACGGCACTCGCGCTCGGCTACACGCGTCCCGCCGCCGCCCGGTTCTCGTTCCTGCTCGCCGTGCCCGCCGTCTTCGGCAGCGGTCTCTACGAACTCGTCCAGAGCTTCAGCGACCCCGGGCCCTACTCGCTGGGCGAGACCCTGGCCGCCACGGTCGTCGCGTTCGTCGTCGGCTTCGTCGTCATCGCGTTCTTCATGAACTACATCTCGCGCCGCAGCTTCGCCCCGTTCGTGGCCTACCGCATCGTGCTCGGCGTCGTCCTGCTCGTCCTGCTCGGCACGGGCGTGGTGGCCGCATGAGGTCCTGGGCAGAACCCGACGTCCCGCGCCTCCCCGGCCTGGGCGACCTCCCGTCGCTCCACGACACGTCGACCGGTACGGTGCACCCGACCGAGGTCGACGGGTCGCGGGCCGGTCTCTACGTGTGCGGCATCACTCCGTACGACGCCACCCACCTGGGTCACGCGTCGACCTACCTGGCCTTCGACACCCTGCTGCGCGTCTGGCGCGACGCCGGGGTCGAGGTGGTCTACGCCCAGAACACGACCGACGTCGACGATCCGCTGCTCGAGCGGGCGACGGCCACCGGCGTCGACTGGCGAGAGCTCGCGGACGGCCAGACCGACCTCTTCCGCAGCGACATGCAGCACCTGGCCGTGGTGCCGCCGACGCACTACGTCGCGGTGACCGAGGTGGTGACCGACGTCGCCGACGCCGTGGCGCGCCTCCTCGAACGGGGTCTCGCGTACCCCGTGCCGACCGATGCCTCGAGCGCCGGCGACGACCTGTACTTCGACGTCCGGGCCGCCGAGCGCGACACCGACTGGCACCTGGGGCTCGAGAGTCGCTACGACGCCGAGACGATGGCCCGGTTCTTCGCCGAGCGCGGCGGCGACCCCGATCGCGCCGGCAAGCGCGACCCCCTCGACCCGCTGCTCTGGCGCGCGGCCCGCGACGACGAGCCGTCGTGGCCCACCACCGTGGGCGCCGGCCGACCCGGTTGGCACATCGAGTGCACCGTCATCGCCCAGCAGCACCTCGACGTGCCCATCACCGTCAACGGCGGCGGGAGCGACCTGGTGTTCCCGCACCACGAGATGAGCACGGCGCACGGCACGGCCCTCACCGGCCGCCCCTACGCCGTCCACCACACGCACACCGGGATGGTCGGCTACCAGGGCGAGAAGATGAGCAAGTCGCTCGGCAACCTCGTGAAGGTCAGCGAGCTCGTCGCCGCGGGCCGCGACCCCCGCGCCGTCCGGCTCGCCCTCCTGGCGCACCACTACCGCTCCGACTGGGAGTGGTTCGACGCCGACCTCGTCGCCGCCGAACGTCGTCTCGAGCGCTGGCTCGCCTGGGCCGCCACGAGAGCAGGAGGCGCGGTGCCGGTCCCGGCCCCCACCCCGTTGGTCGTCGGCCTGCGCTCGTCGCTGGCGGACGACCTCGACACGCCCTCGGCCCTCGACGCCGTCGACGCCGTCGTGGCCCGGGGAACGGCCCCGTCCGAGGTCGACGTCGACGCCGTGCAGGCGCTGCTGGGCATCGACCTGCGCGCCTGAACGCCGCCGACGGCGCCGAGGCGACCGGTCCGTCCCGGCACCCGGACGAAACGGGTCGTCCATCCCGTTCTCCATGCGCATGCATGAGTCTTCCTCAATCAGCACGCCCGTCTGCCCTACGATGGTCGGCGTGGAGACGTCGACGACCGCCCCGGCCCCGGCCGCGACGCCGGGCGACGCCCGCCGGCCGCTCACCCGACGCGACACCCGCGTCGACCTCTGGATCACCGCCCTCACCGCGGCGCTCGGCCTCGTCACGCTCTGGCTCAGCGCCGTCATCGTCGAGGACGCCGAGGGGGCGGGTTCGCCCTCGACCCTCGAGAGCGTGCTGTGGCTCCTGGGCCTCTGCGCACCGCTTGCCTTCCGACGGCAGCGTCCCGTGGGCGTCCTCGTCGTCGTGTCGGCCGTGTTCCTGGCCGCCCAGCTGAGGGGCTACCCCGACACCCTCACCCCGTCGATCGTCGAGTTCGTGGTCATCTTCACCGCGAACGCCTGGGCCGCCCGGCGCTCCCGTGCGCTCGTCGTCAGCGTCGTCGTGACCGCGGTCATGTTCGTCTGGCTCGGCGTGTGGCTGCACTCCGTCTACGTGTCCGACGCCGAGGCACCCGACCCCGTGACCCTCGCCACGATCGCCTACACGCTCGTGTCGAACGGCATCGTCCTCGTCACGGCCATCGCGTTCGGCCGGGCGGCCCGCGTGTCGGCCACCCGGCTCCACGCCCTCGAACGCACGGGGGTCGAGCTTCGCGCCGCCCACGAGCTCGTCGCCGATCGGGCCATCAACGAAGAACGCACCCGCCTCGCCCGTGAGCTGCACGACGTGGTCGCCCACCACGTCGCCGTCATCGGCATCCAGGCGGGCGCCGCCCGGCGGACGCTCGACCGGCCCGACATCGCACGAGGCGCCCTCTCGGCCGTCGAGGGCACGGCGCGGACGACCATCGTCGAGCTCGACCGCCTGCTGTCCGTCCTGCGGTCGCGGGACGGCGAGGCCGGGTCCGGCCCCTCGGGCCTCGGCGCCCTGCCCGAACTCATGGCCGACACGCGAGCCCTCGGCCTCGAGGTCCGGTTCTCGGTGCACGGCGACGCCCGCGACGTCCCCGAGAGCATCGGGGTCACGCTGTACCGCATCACCCAGGAGGCCCTGACCAACACCCTCAAGCACGGCAACGCCTCCCTCGCCGAGGTGCACCTCCGCTACGGCGACCGGACGATCGAGGTCGAGGTCGTCGACGACGGTCGTCCCGGCCCCACGCCCTATCCCGGCGCGGGAATCTCGCAGGGATCGACGGCGACCGGCCCCGGACTGGGCCAGCGGGGCATGCGCGAGAGGGTCGACCTGCACGGGGGTGAGCTCCAGCTCGGCCCCCGCCCGCGCGGGGGCTACCGGGTGTGCGCGGTCCTGCCCGTGAACGCCTGCACCGACGCCCGCCCCCTCCACCACGTCACCGCCGCCGATCCCACCGAGAGACCATGACCGACACGACCGCCCCCGTCTCCGTCCTGCTCGTCGACGACCAGGACCTCGTCCGCACGGGTTTCCGCATCATCCTCGACACCGCACCCGACGTCCGCGTCGTCGGCGAGGCCTGCGACGGGCTCGAGGCCGTCGACCTCGTCCGGCGGCTCCGCCCCGACGTCGTCGTCATGGACATCGAGATGCCCGTCCTCGACGGGCTCGAGGCCACGCGTCGCATCCTCGCGCAGTCACCCGGGGGTGGGCCGGCGGTCCTCGTCCTGACGACGTTCGGCCGGGACGACTACGTCTTCCGGGCCCTGCAGGCGGGGGCGAGCGGCTTCCTGCTCAAGACGGCCACGCCCGAGGACCTGATCGAGGCGATCGCCGTCGTCCACCGCGGAGACGCCCTGCTCTCGCCCCAACTCACCCGGGCCGTGGTCGAACGCGCCGTGGGCGACCCCGCGACGACGCGCGTCGTCGTCCCCAGCCCCGCACTGGCGACCCTCACCGAACGCGAACGCGAGGTGCTCGACCGGTTGGCCTCGGGGGCCTCCAACGCCGAGATCGCCCGCCGGCTGTTCCTGGGCGAGGCCACGGTCAAGACGCACGTCTCCAACGTGCTCGGCAAGCTCGGCCTCCGCGACCGGACGGCGGCCGTGGTGTTCGCCTACGAGAACGGCGTCGCGGTCCCGGGCGGGCCCGCCACCTGACCGGGGCCGTCGTACCGGGCCCCACCCCGCCCCTCCTGACGGGTCGCCGGAGGACCGGTCAGGGGACCGGGGGGTACCGCGGGTCGTCCGGTCGTCCGTCCCCGCCCTTGCCGTCGCGACGACGGAGGTACCGTTCGAACTCCTGCGCGATGGCCTCGCCGCTCGCCTCGGGGCTGTCCACCGTGTCGCGGGCCTGCTCGAGCTGCTCGATGTAGCCCGCCATGTCCTCGTCGTCGGCGGCGAGGGCGTCGATGCCGGACTCCCAGGCCGTCGACTCGGCGGCGAGCTCGCCGCGGGGGATCGTCACGCCCGAGAGCTCGTCGAGCTTCTCGATGAGCGCGAGCGTCGCCTTGGGCGACGGGGCGTTGTGGACGTAGTGGGGGACGGAGGCCCAGATCGACAGGGTCGGCACGCCCGCGGCCTCGACGGCGTCGGCGAGGACCGACAAGATGCCCACCGGCCCCTCGTAGGTGCTGCGCTCGAGGGTGTACTCGTCGCGGACGGCCTCGTTCTCGCTGCTGACGAAGACCGAGATGGGCCGCGTGTGGGGGACGTCGGCGAGCATGGATCCGAGGAACACCACGCCCGTGACGTCGTGCACGTCGATCAGGTCGACGATCTCGGCGGCGAAGCCGCGCCAGCTCCGCGACGGTTCGGCACCGAGCAGCACGAGCACCTCGGTGGTGGGCGACGACGGGTCGCGGGGGAGGACCGTCGCGGCGTCGGCGGCCGCGTGCAGCTGGATGCGCGGCCACACGAGGGTTCGCACCCCGTCGTCGTCGAGCCCCACCTGCGGGCGGTTGAACTGGTAGTCGATGTACCGTTCGCCGTCGAGTTCGGCCACCGGTTCGAGCGAGAGGGTCTCGACCAGGCTGCGCGCGACGCCGCTGGCGGCCTCGCCGGCGTCGTTCCAGCCCTCGAAGGCGACCACCAGCAGGCGTCCCGCAGCGAAATCCGACGTGTTCGTCAACCTGTGTCCTCACCGTGCCGGAAGGGCGTCCGGCGCTTGACCCTCCACGATAGACCGTGACCGCCACCAGGAGGCGCGGGCCGGGAGGCCACGTCGACCAGGCCCGGTAGACTGGTCCACCGTGACCGAAACCCTGCCTGCCGCCGTCCTGTGGGACATGGACGGAACCCTCGTCGACACCGAACCGTACTGGTTCCTCTGCCAGGTCGAACTGGTCGAGTCGTTCGGCGGCACCTGGAGCCGTGAGGACGGCGACGCCATGATCGGGAGCGGCCTGTGGCAGTCCGCCCGGGTCCTGCAGTCCCACGGGGTCGACCTGACCGAGGACGAGATCATCGACCGCCTGACCACCGCGGTCCTCGAGCGCGCCGCGGTCGAGATCCCGTGGCGTCCCGGGGCGAAGGAACTCCTCGCCGAGCTCCGCCGAGAAGGCGTCCCGACCGCCCTGGTCACCATGTCCATCCGCCGCATGGCCCAGTTCATGGTCGACGCCATCGAGTTCGAGGCCTTCGACGCGATCGTCGCCGGCGACGACGTCGAGCACTCCAAGCCGCACCCCGAGGCCTACCTCCGGGGCGCCGCCCTGCTGGGCGTCGACCCCGCCGACTGCATCGCCATCGAGGACAGCACGCCCGGCCTGGCCTCGGCCGTCGCCGCCGGCACCGTCGCGATCGGCGTCGAGCACCACGCACCGCTCGCCGACGACGGCCCCTACATCCGCCGCGACACCCTCGTCGGCACCACGGTCGACGACCTCCGCGCGTTGCACCGGGCCGGCCGTGCCGTCCGCGACCAGGCGACCTCCGACTCCTGACCCCGGTGCGCACGCCGCGCCTCCTGCACCCCTCGGGGTGCGACCCGATCGAAAGCAGCACCCTCGCATGACCGCGTTCCGCCGCCAGTCCGGCCCCTTCGTCGAAGGCGACAAGGTCCAGCTCACGGGCCCCAAGGGCAAGATGAACACCATCGTGCTGACCCCGGGCGCCGTGTTCCACACGCACCGCGGCATGATCGCGCACGACGACGTCGTCGGGTTGCCCGACGGGTCCGTCGTCCCCAGCACGACGGGCGACGAGTACCTCGCCCTCCGTCCGCTGCTGAGCGACTTCGTGATGTCCATGCCCCGGGGCGCGGCCATCGTCTACCCGAAGGACGCCGCCCAGATCGTGGCGTTCGCCGACATCTTCCCCGGCGCGACGGTCGTCGAGGCGGGCGTGGGTTCGGGTGCGCTGTCGCTCTGGCTGCTGCGGGCCGTCGGCCCCGAGGGTCGCCTGGCGTCCTTCGAGCGCCGACAGGAGTTCGCCGACGTCGCCGAGGGCAACGTCGCGAGCTTCTTCGGTGCCGAGCCCGAGAACTGGACGGTCACGGTCGGCGACCTGGCCGACGAGTTGCCCGCGGCGATGCCCGACGGGACGGTCGACCGGGTCGTGCTCGACATGCTCGCGCCGTGGGAGAACGTCGACGTCACGGCCGACGCCCTCAAGCCGGGCGGTCTGGTGATCTGCTACGTCGCCACCGCGACACAGCTCTCGCGCACGGCCGAGGCCCTGCGCGCCTCCGGGGCCTTCACCGAGCCCGACGCGTCCGAGACGCTCGTCCGCGGCTGGCACGTCGAGGGCCTCGCCGTCCGCCCCGACCACCGCATGATCGGGCACACCGGCTTCCTCCTCACCGCCCGCCGGCTGGCACCGGGAGCGGTGCTCCCGCAGCTCAAACGACGCCCCTCCAAGTCCGACTACAGCGATGCCGACGTCGAGGCCTGGACGCCCGGCGCACTCGGCGAGCGGTCGGCCAGCGACAAGAAGCTGCGCAAGACGGCACGCCAGGCCCGGACGGCGGCCGAGGCCGCGATCGCGGCGACCGAGGCCGTCGACGGCACCACCGACGGAGCCGGCGCCGACGGCACGTCGACCGGTTCCACCCCGGCCTGAGCATCGTCGAGGGCTCCGACCACCCCCGCTAAGCTGTCCCCGCATCCGAACGACCCGACCGGTCGCCCCACCCGACCCCCCGGTCGCCTCCACGAAATGAGTCCCCGTGCGCAAGATCCCCGCCCTCGTCGTGACGGTCGGCCTGCTCGCCTCGATGACGGCCTGCTCGAGCACGGCCGGCCCCGGCTCCGCCGGCTGCCCTCCCACGGGTGACGCCGCCTCGGTCGTCACCGCGACCGGCGACTTCGGCACGAAGCCCGACGTCGACGTGCCGACGCCGATCGTGACCAAGAAGACCGAGGTCTCGACGCTCATCGAGGGCGACGGTCAGCGACTCGTCGACGGCACCCCGGTCGTCATCGACTACACCCTGTTCGACGGCAGCACGGGCCAGGAACTCGAGGACAGCGGCTACGACGGCTCGACGAACGTCCCGTTGACGGTGGGCGGGCAGACGCTCGCCCCGCTCGTCGACGCGTTGGAGTGCTCCACGGTGGGGTCGCGCGTCGCGGTCGCCGTCAAGGCCAGCGACCTCTCGGCATCGATCAACGGCGCCGCGTCGACCCCGAACGACGATCCCGACGCCGCCTACGTCGCCGTCGTCGACGTCAAGCGGGCGTTCCTCGCGAAGGCCGACGGGGCCCTCCAGCTCGGCGCGGACGGCCTGCCCGCGGTGGTCACCGCCCCCGACGGTGCACCCGGCATCACGATCCCCGCGGGTGACGCCCCCACCGACGAGGTCGTGCACCTCGTCCGCAAGGGGCACGGTCCTACGTTGACCGCCGACGACTCCGCCGTCGTGCAGTTCACGGCCGTCACCTGGAGCCAGCCGTCCACGGTCGCGGGGTCGACCTGGACCAACGGCGGTTCGGCAACGCCGGTCGACCTCGGCGACGAGCAGATCCCCGACGACATCCGCTCGGCCCTGGTGGGCCAGCAGGTCGGCTCGCAGGTCATGGTCGTGCTCCCCGCGACGTCCGACAGCGGTGGCTCCGCCTACGTGTACGTGTTCGACGTGCTCGGGGCGATCCGATGACCCGGCCCTGCTGAGCCGGTCGCCGTGCCCACTGCCCGCACCCCCCGCGTCCCCGTCGAAGAGCGACTCTTCAGCCTCGTGTTGGCCTTGCTCGCGACGGACTCCGGGTTGAGCAAGACCGAGATCCTGTCGACCGTCCAGGGGTACCGCCAGAAGTACTCGCGCTCGGGTGACAACGCCGCGCTCGAGCGGCAGTTCGAGCGGGACAAGGACGACATCCGCGAACTGGGCGTCCCCCTCGAGACGATCGACGACCCGGCGGCGGCAGGCAACAACCAGGCACTCCGCTATCGCATCCCGCGGGGCGCGTACGAGCTGCCCGAGGACATCTCGTTCTCGTCCGAGGAGACCGCCCTCCTCACCTTGGCGGCGATGGTGTGGCGCGAGGGGTCGCTCTCGCACGAGTCCCGACGGGCACTCCTCAAGTTGCGCTCGCTCGGCGGCGCGGCGAGCGTTCCCGAGCTCGAGTACGCCCCTCGGCTCCGTTCCCGCGACGCGGCCTTCGAGCCGCTGCGGACGGCGCTCGACCGGGGCGTCGTCGTCCGGTTCGACTACCTGAAGCCCGGTGACGAGTCCGCCCGCCGGCGCGAGGTCGCCCCGGCAGCCCTGGTGCAGCACCAGGGCCGGTGGCTGGTGTCGGCGGTCGAGGTCGGCACGGGGGCACTCAAGACCTTCCTCCTGTCCCGTGTCGTCGGCCCCGTCCAGCTGACCACCACCCCGTACACGAGACCCGACGACGCCACGGCCGAGCGCGCGCTGGCCGACCTCGAGCAGGTCTGGCGCGATCGCACCGCGACCGTCCGCGTCGAGCCCCTGTCCGACGCCGAGACCCGACTCGGCAAGCGCCGTGGCACGACCCGTCTCGATGCCGACACGCTCCTCGTCCACTGGACCGACGACAACCTGCTCGCCGACGAGCTGGCCTCCTTCGGTCCCGAGGTCACCGTCGTCGAACCCGACGGTCTCCGTGCCCTGGTGCGCACCCGCCTCGAGGCCGTGCTCGCCGCCCACACCACCGGCCCGGTCGACGGGGGTGCCCGTGGCTGAGCCCCGCGGTGCCCTCCACGCGGCCGACAAGCTCGCCTTCCTGCTGTCGCTCGTCCCGTGGCTCATGGACCACGAGCGAGTCAGCGTGGCCGAGGCGGCCGCGCACTTCGGCGTGAGCGTGGGCGAGATCCGGCGTGCGGTCGAGCTGATCGCCGTCTCGGGCGTCCCTGGCGAGACGACGCAGTACCAGCACGGCGACCTCTTCGACATCGCGTGGGACGACTTCGAGCAGAACGACGTCATCGTGCTGACCAACCTCGTCGCCATCGACGACTCGCCACGGTTCTCCGCCCGCGAAGCCGCCGCCCTCATCGCGGGCCTGCAGTACCTCTCGTCGCTGCCCGAGAACGCGGACCGCGCGGCCATCGCCACACTGATGAGCAAGCTGTCGCGTGGGGCGTCCAGCGAACCGAGCCAGGTGGCCGTCGACCAGTCCGAGACGAACGAGGTCCTGGGGCTCGTCGGCCGGGCGGTCGAGGCGGGCGTCCAGCTCGAGTTCGACTATCGCGGCACCCGGGGGGTCGCGGAACGACGGCGGGTGGACCCGCTGCGGGTCGAGTCGGTCGACGCCGACTGGTACCTCAGGGCCTGGGACCACCTGCGCGAGGCTCCCCGGACGTTCCGACTCGACCGGATCGCCTCCCCGGCGCTCACCGCGACTCCGATCGCTCACCGGGCCGACGACGTCACCCTGCCCGAGACGCTGTTCGAGGGGTCTCCGGACGACCTGGTCGTGGTGCTCGACCTCGACGCCGCCGCGGCGCCGCTCCTCGCGGACTACGGTCCCGACGAACCCGAACCCCTCCCGCACGACCGCGTGCGCCTCCGGTTGCGCGTCAACCGACTCGGCACGCTCTGTCGCCTCGTGGCGGGACTCCCGGGTCACCCCGAGGTCGTCGGGCCCGAGTCGGCGCGCTCGGCCGTGGCCGACTGGGCGCGTCGGGCGATCGAGCGTTACGACGTCGACCCGTCCGTCACTCCCTGAACGTCCGGCTGCGGCACGCCCTGTGCATCGCCTGCGCCGTGCCTGCCGCAGACGAGGCCGCACGGTAGAGTGGACGTCACCCTGCCCCGCAAGGAGACCCCATCATGTTCGGAAACGCGCTCTCAGGCTGGCACCTGATCATCATCCTGGCGATCGTCCTGTTGCTCTTCGGTGCGCCGAAGCTCCCGGCCCTCGCGAAGAGCATCGCCCAGTCGATGCGCATCTTCAAGAACGAGGTCAACAGCGACAAGAAGGAGTCGGCCGTCGACGACGACCTCGAGAACCGTCCCGTCCGTCGTCCGGACGACTCGTCCGCCCGGTACACCGACGGTCCGACCGCACGACGCGTCGACGACTCGTACCCGTCGCCGAACCGCGACGTCCCGCCGAAGTCCTGACGCGTGGCCACGACGACGACTCGTGGCGACAGCACCCAGGGGAGGGGCACGGGCCGCAGCCGAGGCCGTGACGGCAAGATGTCCCTCGGGCAACACCTGCTCGAGTTGCGCAAGCGACTCTTCATCTCCGCCCTGGCCCTCATCCTGGCTGCTGTCGCCGGTTGGTTCCTCGCGCCCTTCGTCCTCGACGCCCTGAGGTCGCCGGTCGAGGCGATCGCGGCGGCACGCACGGGTGAGACCACCCTCAACTACTCGAACATCACGGGCGCCTTCGACCTCAAGCTCCAGATCGCGGTCACCGTCGGCGTCGTCATCTCGAGTCCCGTCTGGCTGTACCAGGTCTGGGCCTTCATCGTTCCCGCCCTCGTGCGCAAAGAGAAGCTCTACGCCGTCGGCTTCATCGGCACCGCCATCCCGCTCTTCCTGGGCGGCTGCCTGGCGGGATGGTACGTGCTGCCCCACATCGTCGAGGTCATGACCGGCTTCGTCGACACCCAGGATGCGACGATCATCGAGTCGAAGGTCTACTACGACTTCGTCCTCAAGCTGGTGCTCGCCGTGGGCATCGCCTTCGTCATGCCGGTGTTCCTGGTGCTGTTGAACTTCGTGGGCGTCGTCTCGGCCGCCGCCATCGTCAAGGGCTGGCGGGTGGCCATCCTCGTCATCGTCCTGTTCACCGCGATCGCGACCCCGTCGGCCGACATCTTCTCGATGTTCCTCCTGGCCGTCCCCATGATCGTGCTGTTCTTCCTCGCCGCCGGCGTCGCCTGGCTGCACGACCGCCGGGTCGCGAAGCGGGCAGCCGCGCTCGACGCCGAACTCGCGGCGGGGTGACCCGGTGAGCCCCGACCTCAGTCCCGCGGAACGCTTCGCCGCGGCGAAGACGCGAGACAAGACCCCCAAGCTCCAGGCCTTCCGGTCCCGTCTCGGCTTCGCCCTCGACCCGTTCCAGCTCGCCGCGTGCGCCGCCCTCGAAGCGGGCGACAGCGTCCTCGTCGCGGCACCGACCGGCGCCGGCAAGACCCTGGTGGCCGAGTACGCGATCCACCTCGCCATGCAGGACCCGCGGGCCAAGGTCGTCTACACCGCACCCATGAAGGCACTGAGCAACCAGAAGTTCCAAGAACTCGTGGCCGAGTACGGAGCGTCCGAGGTCGGGCTGCTCACCGGTGACACGAACGTGAACTCCCGGGCGCGCATCGTCGTGATGACGACCGAGGTGCTCCGCAACATGATCTACGCCGGGTCCGAGATGCTGACCGACCTGCGGTACGTCGTCCTCGACGAGGTCCACTTCCTGGCCGACCGGTTCCGCGGCGCGGTCTGGGAAGAAGTCATCATCCACCTGCCGCTCGACGTGCGGCTCATCTCGTTGAGCGCCACGGTGTCGAACGCCGAAGAATTCGGCGACTGGCTCCAGACGGTCCGGGGGAGCACCGAGGTCATCGTCTCCGAGGACCGTCCCGTGCCCCTCGACCAACACGTCCTGGTCGGGGGCAAGTTCCTCGACCTCTTCGACTCCTCGGGGCAGGCCGCGACGAACCGGGTCAACCCCGAGCTCCTGCGCGCGACCTCGCTCGGCCGACGCGGCGGGCGGAGCGGTGGTCGTCGAGACGGCCACTCCGCGGGTCGGACCGGCCCCCGGGGCCACGTCGTACCGCCGACGCAGGGTGGTCCCGGTCGCCTCGACCGCTGGAAGATCGTCGAGATGCTCGACGACCAGAACCTGCTTCCCGCCATCTTCTTCGTCTTCAGCCGGGTCGGCTGCGACCAGGCCGTGTCCCAGGTGCTGAGGTCGGGCATCCGTCTCACGACCGCCGACCAGCGTCGCGAGATCCGCGAGATCGTCGAGGCCCGTTGTCGCACCCTGCGCGACGAAGACCTCGCGGTCCTCGGCTACTGGCGGTGGCTCGACGGGCTCGAGCGAGGTGTGGCGGCCCACCACGCCGGCCTGTTGCCGGCCTTCAAGGAAGTCGTCGAAGAGCTCTTCCAGAAGAAGCTCGTCAAGGTCGTGTTCGCGACCGAGACGCTGGCGCTCGGCATCAACATGCCGGCCCGCACCGTCGTGCTCGAGAAGCTCGAGAAGTTCAACGGCGAGGCTCGGGTGCCCATCACGCCCGGCGAGTACACCCAGTTGACCGGTCGTGCCGGCCGCCGGGGCATCGACGTCGAGGGCCACTCGCTCATCCAGTGGCAGCAGGGTCTCGACCCGCAGGCCGTCGCCTCGTTGGCCTCGCGGCGCACCTACCCGATGAACAGCAGCTTCCGGCCGACGTACAACATGGCCGTCAACCTCATCGAGCAGTTCGGGCGATCCCGCACCCGCGAGGTGCTCGAGACGTCGTTCGCCCAGTTCCAGGCCGACCGCTCGGTCGTCGACCTGGCCCGCAAGGTGCGATCGCAGCAGCAGTCGCTCGACGGCTACGCCGCGTCGATGGCCTGCCATCTGGGCGACTTCGGCGAGTACACGATGCTGCGTCGCGAGGTCGGCGACCTCGAGAAGCAGGGGGCGGCCCGGGCCGACTCGCAGTCGCGGGCCGAGCGCGACAAGCGTCAGCGTCGCATCGGCGAACTGCGTCGGCAGGTGCGGACGCACCCCTGCCACGCCTGTCCGGAGCGCGAACAGCACGCCCGCTGGTCCGAGCGCTGGTTCAAGCTGAAGAAGCAGACCGACCAACTGTCGGCGCAGATCCGCAGTCGGACCGGCGCGGTCGCCAAGGTCTTCGACCGGGTCACCGACGTGCTGCTCGACCGCGGCTACCTCGTCCCCACGGGCACGAACGCAGGAGGGGCGGGTCGCGTCCCGCGGGACGCCGAGGTCACCGTCGCCCCGACCGGTCGCACGTTGCGGCGCATCTACGGCGATCGCGACCTGCTCGTGGCCGAGAGCCTGCGCCTCGGTGTGTGGAACATGCTCGACGTGCCGTCCATGGCGGCCATGGCGGCCACCCTCGTGTACGAGCCCCGTCGGGACGAAGGCCAGCTCTCCGAGCGATTCCTGCCTCGCGGCGAGTTCCGTGCCGCGCTCGACGCCACGCAGCTGCTCTGGGCGGAGCTCGACGACCTCGAGCACGAGCACCACCTTCCGGGCAGCCAGCCCCCGGCACCGGGTCTCGCCCTCGCGATGCACCGTTGGGCCCGAGGTGCCGCACTCGATTCTGTGCTCGACGACGCCGACCTCGCCGCCGGCGACTTCGTCCGCTGGACGAAGCAGACGATCGACCTGCTCGACCAGCTGTCGGTCGTGGGGGACCTGCCGGTCGGTCCGACGGCCCGGCAGGCGCTCGACGCCGTCCGTCGCGGCATCGTGGCCTACACCGCGGTCGGCCCCTGACCCTCCTCCCCGACGAGGCCGGACGTCCGCCGAGGACGACCGGCCTCCCAGACGCCGCCACCTAGAATCACGGGGTGTCTTCCCGAGCGACCGACGTCCGACTGCCCCTCTGGCTCGCCCTGATCGTCGCCCTCGGTGCCGGCGCCGTCCTCGACGGCGGCTTCCCGGACGGCGACGTCTGGCCGCTGACCTTCGTCGGCATCGGGTTCGTGCTGGTGGCCCTCCGGGGCCGATCGCTCGGCGGTTCCTTCCTGGTCGGGCTCGTGGCGGGCCTGTCCTTCTACCTGATCCACATCTCGTGGGCGACGCTCTTCCTCGGTGTCGTCCCCTGGGCCGCGCTGTCGACCCTCGAGGCGCTCTTCTTCGCCGCCGGGGCGATGCTCATCACCCTCGCGTACCGCTGGGTCCCGCTCATCTGGCCCGGCACCCTGGGCCGCACGGTCCTCCTGCCCGTCGTCGTCGGGGGGCTCTGGACGCTCCGTGAGTTCGTCGCCGGCAACTGGCCCTACGGCGGCTTCGCCTGGGGTCGCGTGGCTCTCAGCCAGTCCGAGAGCCCGTTCGCCGGTCTCGTCGCCTGGCTCGGCATCTCGGGGCTGTCGTTCCTCATGGTGGCGATCGTCGCCGCACTGATCCAGCTCGCCCTGCAGACGACCGTCCGGGGTTCGACCCGCGTGCTCGCCGCTGCCACGGTCGTGGTCGCCGCCCTCGCGGTGCCGCACTGGCCGACGCACTCCTCGGGCACCGCCACCATCGCCGCCGTCCAGGGCGACGGCGACGCCGGCTACTTCGCCGACCGGCAGTACGGCGACCTGACCAACGCCCAGGTCCTCGCGATGAGCGACTTGCAGGCCCAGCTCGCACGGCTGCCGGAGGACCAGCGCTCCCTCGACATGATCGTCTGGCCCGAGGGAGGCAGCGACCGTGATCCCACCCGCGACGCCACCGGCCAGTACGTCTTCGACGCGATCTCCCGTGGCTACGACGCCCCCCTCGTGTCGGGCGTCATCACCGAGAGCGACGACGGTGAGACCGTCCACAACTCGTCCCTGCTCTGGTCGGACGGTGGAGTGGCGGACCAGTACGACAAGAAGCACCCGGTCCCGTTCGGGGAGTACGTCCCCGATCGCGCCTTCTGGCGGCCCTTCGCTCCCGACCTGATCGACCTCATCGGGCGGGACTACACGCCGGGCACGCGGGACGAGGTCTTCGACCTCGGTGACTTCCGTGCCGGGATCTCGATCTGCTTCGACATCGTCGACGACCAGCTCATCACCAACATGATGGACGAGGGCGCGCAGGTCATCATCGGCCAGACCAACAACGCCGACTTCGGGACCCGTCCCGGGCAGACCGACGAGAACGAGCAACAGCTCGCCATCGCACGCCTGCGGGCGATCGAGACGGCACGTCCCCTCGTCAACGTCTCGACCGTCGCCTCGACGCGGGCCATCGACGCCTCGGGCAGGACGACCGCGAGCATCCCCGACTACGAGCCCGGAACGATGGTGGCTGTCGTCGACCTCGGTACCGGGACGACGCCCGCCGTCGTGGCGAGTCGAGCGATCGAACTCCTCGTGTCGTTCTTCGGTCTCGCGATGCTGCTGCTGTCGCGCCTCTTCATCGGGACCCGGCGTTCCACTCGTCGACGCCGGCTCGACGAGGCACCCGACCCGATCCTGCCGCGGTGGCGGGTCGTCGACTGACGGTCCGGCCCCGCCGGGACGAGAGAAGGCCCGACCACCGTGAGGTGGTCGGGCCTTCTCGTCGGATCGCTGCCGGACGGGTCGTCAGGCGCCGATCTTGTGCTGACCCTTTCGGGCCCTGAGGAAGTCGAGTCGTTCTTGGAGGAGCTCCTCGAGCTCGTCACGGCTGCGTCGCTCGAGCAACATGTCCCAGTGGCTCCGGGGGACCTTCACGTCTCCGGCGTCGATCTCGACGGGCTTGCCGTCGGCCGAGAGCAGACGACCCTCTTGGCCGCTCTTGGGCGACTGCCAGATGTCCGGGATCTCGGCGTCCGCAGCGAACACCATGTCGAACGTCTGACCGTCGGTCGTCTGGTAGACGGCCTTCTTGCGGGGCGAGAACTCCACGCCCTCTTCGCTCTGCAGGCTCTGGCTGCCGAGCCTCATTCCGCGCAAACTGCGATCTGCCATTGTGTGGTCTCCTCTCGCGTTGCAATCACCCGTTGTAACCCGTTCTGGACCTCCGCCGTTCCGGGCCGTGCGATTTCACAGTCCCTTCACAGTGCCCGGGCAGTCTCGGGCCAGGGTCACACGGCGCGCCGACGCACCTCGTCGAGCGCCAGGTCCGCGCGATCGGTGACGATGCCGTGCACCCCCAGGTCGAGCAGCCTCACCATGTCGTCAGGCTCGTTGACGGTCCACACGTGTGTCTCGACGCCCAGGGCCGCCCACTCGGCCACGCGCGCAGCCGTGACGATGCGGACCGGGCCCTTGCGCTCAGGGACCTGGACGGCCCGGCACCCGACGAGGGCGCGCCGCACCAGTGACCGCCGGAGGCGGGGGAGCGGGACGAGGCCTGCGGCCACCGCCGCGACGGTGCCCCGGGACGAGGCCGACGTCGCGACTCCCGGCAGCGCCCGGACCGCCCGCAGACGCCTCCGGTGGTCGAACGAGGTCACCAGGACGCGATCCGTCGCCCGGACGCGGGCGATCGCTCGAACGGCCGGCGCGACGGCCTCGTCCGACTTGAGGTCGATGTTGAACCGGGTCTCGGGGAAGGCGTCGAGCGCCTCGTCGAGGGTGGGGATCTCGTGCTCACCGTCGAGCCGGACCGTCTTGACCTCCGCGAGGTCGAGGTCGAGGAGGCGCTGCTCGCGTCCCGCGAGCCGCGTCAGGTCGGGATCGTGGCTGATCACCGCGATGCCGTCGCGCGTGGCGTGCACGTCGGTCTCGACGTACGTCGCCCCGGCCGACACGGCGAGGGCGAACGCCAGCATCGTGTTCTCCGGGGCGTCGACGGCCAGGCCGCGATGCGCCAACACCCGGGGGCCGGCGGGAGCGAACCAGCCGGCCGAGACCGGGGGAGCGGACGGCACTACGAGGTCGCCGGAGGAGTGGTCGGCCCGGTGTCCGACGCGCCCGCCCCGGGAGCCGGCCGATCGGCGCCGGCCGCACCCGCGCCTCCGGAACCGACCCCGGAGCCGGTCTCACCGGGCGTGGTGACGGTCGGGAAGCCGAGGTCCGGTTCGGCCTCGAGGTCGACGGTCGATGCGAGGTCGGGCGTGACGTCCATCTCGGAGACCTTGGGGGCCTCGGTCGGGGTCCACCCCGGGGCGTTCGGGTCGCGCGGGGCGAAGAAGCCCTGCCCGATGCCCTTCAGGGCCTCGGTCAACTCGCTCGGGATGATCCACATCGTGTTGGCCGAGCCGTCCGCGATCTTCGGCAGGGTCTGGAGGTACTGGTACGCGAGCAGCTTCGGGTCGGGGTCGCCGGCGTGGATGGCGTTGAAGACCGTCGCGATGGCCTCGGCTTCGCCCTGTGCCCGCAGCACCTGGGCCTTGGCGTCGCCCTCGGCCTTGAGGATCGACGACTGTCGCGACCCCTCGGCCTCGAGGATCTGGGACTGCTTGGTGCCCTCGGCGGTGAGGATGGCGGCGCGACGGTTGCGCTCGGCACGCATCTGCTGCTCCATGGAGTCCTGGATCGACAGGGGCGGATCGATGGCCTTCAGCTCGACGCGACCGACCCGGATGCCCCATTTGCCGGTGGCCTCGTCGAGCACGATGCGCAACTGGCCGTTGATGTTGTCGCGACTGGTGAGGGCCTGCTCGAGGTTCAACCCACCGACCACGTTGCGCAGCGTGGTCGTCGTGAGCTGTTCGACGGCCCCGAGGTAGTTGGCGATCTCGTAGGTGGCCGCCCGGGCGTCGGTCACCTGGAAGTACACGACCGTGTCGATCGAGACGACCAGGTTGTCCTCGGTGATGACGGGCTGCGGCGGGAACGAGACGACCTGCTCGCGCATGTCGATCAGCGGCCGCACGCGGTCGATGAACGGCACCAGCAGGTTGAGCCCGGGGGAGAGGGTCTTGTGGTACCGCCCCAGACGTTCGACCACGCCGGCACTCGCCTGCGGGATGATGCGGACCGAGCGGAAGAGGATGACGAGGACGAGCACGACGACGATCGCGACGACCACGATCGTGACGACGGTTCCGGCACTGATGGTGTCCATGGCTTCAGGACCTCTCTGCGGGGGCGACGAAGGCGGTCGACCCCTCGATGGCGGTCACGACGACCGGGGCCCCGGTGTCGAGTGCGAGGTCGGCGCCTGCCGACGTCGCGGGGGAGGACAGCACGCGGGCCGTCCAGGTCTCGCCGTTCGACAGCTTGACCTGGCCGGGGTCGGAGCCGATGGGCACGACGACCGTGCCGCGCAGCCCGAGCAGCGCCTCGACGTTGCTGGGGGTCGGATCGCCCCCGCGGCGGAGCGCCCGCAGCAACGGCGGCCGCACGGTGAACAGCAACAGGACCGCGAGGACGGCCGCGATGATCGCCTGCAGCCACCACGGGGCACCGAAGAGGCCGGCGAGCAGACCGCCGACGCTGCCGATGGCGAGCATGAGGAAGGTGAATTCGAGCGTCGTCACCTCGACGATGACGAACACCAGGATGAGCGCGATCCACGCGACCCATGCGTAATCGTTCAAGACGTCCACGTCGACCTTCTCTCGTTCCCCTGTTATGAAAACTATCACCCGCCCCTGACGATGACGAGGGGGATTGGTAGGGTCGAGTCCGGTCCACGGGCCGATCGATCCCCGCACAGTCTGGAGCACGCCTTGTCCAACCCCCTCGCCGCAGAGTCCCTCGCCGGAGCCCGAGTCCTGGTCACCGGATCGTCCCGGGGGATCGGTGCCGACACCGTGCGCTACTTCGCCGAGGCCGGAGCCAAGGTCGTCGTGAACTACCGCAACAAGGAGAAGCGCGCGCTGCAGCTCGTCTCGACCATCGAGCAGGCGGGCGGCGAGGCGATCGCCATCGGGGCCGACCTCACCGACGAGGCCAGCCTGGCGGCGATGTTCGACACGGTGCGTGACGCCTGGGGCGGCCTCGACGTGCTCGTGATGAACGCCTCGGGCGGCATGGAGACGGGCATGGCCGAGGACTACGCGCTCAAGCTCAACCGCGACGCCCAGGTGGCGCTGTTGACCGCGGCCCTGCCGCTGCTCGCCCCGGGATCGCGCGTCGTCTTCGTCACGAGCCACCAGGCGCACTTCATCCGCACGACCGAGACGATGCCCGAGTACCTCCCCGTCGCCCTCAGCAAGCGTGCCGGCGAGGACGCCCTGCGCGAGATGCTGCCGCAGCTCGAGACCGCGGGCGTCGAGTTCGTCGTGGTCTCGGGGGACATGATCGAGGGCACGATCACGGCGACCCTGCTCGAACGCTCGAACCCCGGTGCCATCTCGTCGCGGAAAGAGAGCGCGGGCAAGCTGTACAACGTCGCCGAGTTCGCCGCCGAGGTCGCGTCGGCCGCCGTCGACCCCGTCCCGGCCGACCACACCCGCCTGGTGGGCGACACCAGCGACTTCGCCCCGATCGTCTGAGACGGGCCCCTTCGTGACCGAGCGCATCGTCCGACCGACCTCGCGCCTCCTCGTCCTCGACGACGACGACCGCGTGCTGCTGATGAAGACGGTGGCGCCCGACACGAGTCGCTTCGCTCGCTGGATCACGCCGGGTGGCGGGGTCGACCCGGGCGAGACCCATGTCGAGGCGGCGATCCGCGAGTTGCACGAAGAGACCGGTCAGGTGGTCACCGAGGTCGGTGACGTCGTGCGCGTGGACGACTTCGAGGTGTCCTGGGACGACGCCGACCACACGCACGGTCACGCCGAGTTCTACGTCGTCCGCCTTCCGCACTTCGAGGTCGTCGACGACGACTGGACCGACGACGAGCGCAGCGACATCCTCGAGTCGCGCTGGTTCACCCTCGACGAGCTGGCGACCACCGACGAGCCGGTCGAACCCGGCGACCTGGCCGAGCTGCTGCGTCGGGTGCTGGCCGAGTCGTCCGGGGCGTGAGGGCGGGGCGCCACCCGAGCCACCGTGCACTCCTTCCGGCGTCATCCGCGCGTGACTGATAATGCACATTATGTCAAGTAACGTCGAGAGGGGCGGCGGAAGCGCTCCCCGCTGACGCACGCCGCGCCTCCTCGGAGTTTCCTGGTCGCATGACGACCGACACGACCCCCACACCGCCCGACGACGCGCATCGCCGACCCCACGGGCTCGACGACGACACCGTCGCGGCGCTCGGCGAGCTCTCCGCCGCGCTCGAGATCGTCGAGCAGGCCCGTGGATTCCTCTACGGATTCCACCGACTGACTGGCAAGGCCGACCTCGCCCTCGGCGATGCCGTCGAGTCCCTGCGCCGAGCCGGGCACGACGAGATGGCCGACCTGCTGGACCGGGACCTCGTCGGTCGCAACGTCGTCGAGGGACGCTGGACGTACCAACTCGTCGAGGACTACGACGACGGCTACTACGCCGCGTTCCGCGACCATGAGAAGAACGTACGTGATTCCTTGGCGGACGGCAAGAAGCACCTCTTCGAGGCCGAGATGAAGGAGGCGCGGCGCAGCCACGGACGGCGCCACCACGAGGCGCTCCCCCGCGAGACCGCCGTCGACCTCGGGAGCAGCACGGACGGCGCGGTCGGCCCCTCCGCCTGAGAGGATGGTGCGATGACTCCTCCGCCGATCGACGGGCCCCGCATCGAGGCCGCCGTGCTCGAACTGCTCACCGCGATCGGTGAGGACGTCGACCGGCCCGGGCTCGAGTCGACCCCCCGACGCGTGGCCGACGCCTACGCCGAGTTCTTCTCGGGGCTCACGGTCGACGCGGCCGAACTCGTCCGCCAGGCCACCGTCCCGGCCGAAGCGCACCAGCTGGGCGAGGTCGTGATCGTTCGCGACATCTCGTTCCGGTCGGTGTGCGAGCACCACCTGCTGCCCTTCGTCGGCGTCGCTCACGTGGCCTACGTCCCGGGCGAGACGATCGTCGGCTTGGGTGCGCTCCCCCGCGTGGTCGACGCGGTCGCCTCGCGCCCCCAGCTCCAGGAGCGGCTCGGCGAGGAGATCGCCGAGGCCGTGGAGACCGGCGCCCGCCCCGACGGCGTCCTCGTGGTGCTCGACGCCTCGCACGGATGCGTCACGACCCGGGGCCCCCGTCAGACGGGCAGCACGACGGTGACGCTCGCGAGCCGGGGCGTCCTGTCCACGCCGTCGGCGCGGGCCGAGGCGGTCGCCCTGATCGGCACCTCCCGTGGCTGAGGCGGCCGCTCCCTCCCCCGCGGCCGACCACGCCGGATTCGCCGTGCCGCCCCTCCTCGTCCCCCGCCGCCGCATCGGGTCCCGGGCCTTCGACTTCTCGCACCAGGTCGCCGTCATGGCGATCGTCAACCGCACGCCCGACTCGTTCTTCGACCGTGGCGCGACCTTCGCCCTCGACCGCGCCGTGCAGGCCGCCATGGACGCGGCCGAGGCGGGCGCCGACTGGGTCGACATCGGGGGCGTCCCCTTCGCGCCCGGGCCCGAGCTGTCCGCCTCTGACGAACTCGACCGGGTGCTGCCCGTGGTCGAGGCGCTCGCGAGCCGGTCCGACGTCGTGATCTCGGTCGACACCTTCCGCCCCGAGGTCGCCGAGCGCGTCATCGCCGCCGGGGCGCACGTCGTCAACGACACCACGGGGCTCCACGATCCGCGCCTGGCCGACGTGGTCGCCGACGGCGAGGCCACGCTCGTCGTCACCCACAGCCTCGCGGCACCACGGCGTCCGCACCCCCGTCCGCACTACGGCGACGTCGTGGCCGAGGTCGTCGAGTTCCTCGCACGGCGGGTCGACGTCGCCCGTGCCCACGGCGTGCCCGACGACAGACTCGTCGTCGATCCGGGGCACGACCTGAACAAGACGACCCGGCACTCGCTCGAGCTCACCCGGCGCCTGTCCGAGGTGGCGGCCCTGGGTCACCCGACGCTCGCCGCGGTGTCCAACAAGGACTTCGTCGGCGAGTCGCTCGGTCGCGACAAGCCCGACCGCCTGGCGGGCTCGCTCGCGGCGGCCACGGTGAGCGTGCTGCAGGGCGCGCGCATCGTCCGCATGCACGACGTCCGGGCCAGCGTCGACGCCGTCCGGATGGTCGAGGCGATCCTCGGCTGGCGGGACCCCCTCGTCGAGCGCCACAACCTCGACGAGGACGCCCTGTGACCGCGACCACCCTCGTGCAGCTGCACCCCGCTCCCCCGGTCGGCCGTGGCGCACTGACGATCGACGACCTCGTCGAGCTCCACCGGCCCCACGACCGGACGACGCCGTCCGTGCGGGCGAACTTCGTCGCCAGCGTCGACGGATCGGCGACGGCGGCCGGCAGGACGCGCGACCTGGGCGGGCCGGCCGACCTGCTCGTCTTCGACCTGCTGCGCCGACTCTGCGACGTGGTCGTGGTCGGGGCGGGCACGGTCCGTGACGAGGGCTACGGCCCGATGCGACTCGACGACGAGGCCGTCGCCTGGCGTCGGGCCGCGGGCCTGTCCGACCATCCCGTCTTCGCCGTGGTCTCGAGCGGACTCGGCCTCGACCCGGCGAGCGGCGTGTTCGCCGACGCGCCCGTCCGCCCCCTGGTGCTCACCCACGACGCGGCACCCCGCGCGGCTCGGGCCCGACTCGACGAGGTCGCCGACGTCGTGTCGTGCGGTCGCGGCCGGGTGGACCCGCGCCTCCTCGTCCGGGTCCTGGTCGAGCGCGGGCTTCCCCAGATCCACACCGAAGGAGGTCCGGCGTTGCTCGGCGACCTCGTTGCCGCCGACGTCGTCGACGAGCTGTGCCTCACCGTGTCGCCCAACCTCGAGGGCGGAGTCGGCCCGCGCATCGTCGCGGCCCGCGACGAGATGGCCCTGCGCGGCCTCGCCCTCGACCACGTCCTGGTGTCGGGCGACATGCTCCTCACGAAATGGTCGCGACGGCGCTAGGTCGCGACGTCGCCAGGTCGCGGCCGCGCGACGCGAGGTCAGGAGGCGCGGGCTCCGCGGGCGATTAGCTCGCCTTCTCGCCGAAACCGCCTTCGATCAAGGCGATGAGGTCGTCCACGGCGGCCGCGGCGTCGGGACCGGTCGCCATGACGGCCACCGTCGAACCGACGCCCACGTTCAACCCCATGATGCGGAGCAGGCTCTTGGCGTCGACACCGTTCACCGTGACGTCCGCCTGGAACCGAGACGCGTGCGTGACGAGGTCGGCGGCGGGACGGGCGTGCAGCCCCGACGCGTTGACGAGGACGGCCGAGCGCTCGACGGCGTCGCCACCTCGGAGGTCGCGCTCGTCGGCGTGCGCGTCGGCGACTCCGGTGGCCGTCCGGGCGGCCGCCGCCACGGCCTCGAGGTCTCCCCCGGTCTCGGCGGACACGGCCGCGGCGACCGTTCCCTCGACCAGTGGCGCGTCGGCGATGAGCACCCGCTGCTTGTCGGCGTCGTCGAGGAAGTCGACGGCCGTCTCGCTCGTCAGGATGGCGGAACCGAGGTCGCAGAGCACGACCGCACCGCCGTCCCACCCGGCCTCGGCCAGGGCGGCGGAGATCTTGTCGAAGCTGGTGCCGATGGACCCGTCGTCCGTCCCTCCGGCGGCCACGAGGGTGGTCGTGGGGGCCATCTGGCGAGCGAGGTCGACCACGCCCTCGGCGATCTTGACACTGTGCGAGACGACGACGATTCCGATGGTGGGCATGCTCAGGACTCCTTGCTCGAGCCGTCCGCGGCGTCGGCCGCGGCGGCGATGATGAGGGACGACGACTGCGCGCCGGGATCGCGGTGACCCACGGCACGCTCGCCGAGGTAGCTGGCTCGGCCCTTGCGGGCGACGAGGGGTTCGGTCGAAGCGGCACCGGTCGCCGCGGCGTCCGCTGCGGCACGGAGGACGCCTGCGGGCGAGGCACCGTCCGCAGCTGCGGCGGCTGCTGCGTCGACGGCCGGGGTCCACGCGTCGATCATGGTCTTGTCGCCGACCTCGGCCTTGCCCCTCAGCACGACACCGTCGCGGGCCGCGGTCAGGAAGGCGACCAGCGCCTCCGCGTCCAGCTCCGTGGCGTCGCCCAGGGCCGCCGACCCTTTCAGGTACGCCGTGCCCAGCAGGGGGCCCGACGCGCCACCGACCGTCGAGATGAGCGTCGTGGCGACGAGTTTGAGGGTCGCTCCGGGCGTCGCGTCGGCGGGGAGGTCGGCGAGCCGGGCGCGCACGGCGGTGAAGCCGCGGGACAGGTTCTCGCCGTGGTCGCCGTCGCCGATCTGGCGGTCGAGTTCACTGAGGGCCGTGTGGTGGGCGGCGACGACGTCGGCCGTCCGGTCGATCCAGGCCCGGGTCCAGGTGGCGTCGAGTGTCATGCGGTGGTCGTTCCTCTCATCCTGCGGTGGTTCGGTGATGCGGCGCGGCGTGCCCTGCTCTCGGCGTCCACGCGGACGCCTACCGGCCCCGGCGCAGGGCCGCGGTCTCGACCGGGGCGTCCCAGAGATCGGCCAGCTCGTCGTCGAGGCGGGTCACCGTGATCGACATGCCCTGCATCTCGAGCGACGTGACGTACGAACCGACGAGGCTGCGGTACACCTCGACTCCTCGTGCTTCGAGGGCCTCGGCCGCACGACGGTAGGCGATGTAGAGCTCGACGAGCGGCGTGCCGCCCATGCCGTTGACGAAGAGCAGCACCCGCTCGCCGGAGGCGAGTCCCAGATCGTCGGTGACGGCGTCGAGCAGCCGGTCGACGATGGCGTCGACCGGTTCGAGCGGGATGCGCTCTCGGCCCGGTTCGCCGTGGATGCCGATCCCGATCTCGACCTCGTCGTCGGCCAGCGTGAAGCTCGGCTCACCGGCATGGGGGACGGTGCCCGCGGTGAGGGCGACGCCCATCGACCTGGTCGCCGCGTTCGTGCGTCGGGCCACCTCGGCGACGGCGTCGAGCGAATCGCCCCGCTCGGCCGCGGCACCGGCGGTCTTCTCGACCACGACCGTGCCGGCGACGCCTCGGCGACCGGCGGTGTAGAGGGAGTCCTTGACCGCGACGTCGTCGTCGACGACCACCGAGCGCACCTGGATGCCCTCGGCCTCCACGAGGTCGGCAGCCGTCTCGAAGTTGAGAACGTCGCCCGTGTAGTTCTTGACGATGTAGAGGACGCCCGCTCCGGCGTCCACCGCCTGCGTGGCGGCGACGATCGGATCGGGCGTGGGCGACGTGAACATCGGACCCGGCACGGCGGCCGAGAGCATGCCGAAGCCGACGAACCCCGCGTGCAACGGTTCGTGACCGCTGCCGCCGCCGCTCACGATCGCGACCTTGCCGGCCACGGGAGCCGCCGATCGGCGGACGAACGTCGGGTCGTGCGAGACGACCACGAGGTCCGCATGAGCCGCGCCGAAGCCGGCCACGGCCTCGGCGACGACGTCGGACGGATCGTTGATGAGCTTCTTCATCGAAGTCCCTTTCTCGGCGCCGGGAACGGTGCTCTGGTGCACCAGGCTGCCGCTCAACCTACTCCCGGCACCCCCTGATGCACATATGTGCAATCACCGGATCTTTCCTTCTCATCACGTGTGATCACCGCACTAAGGTGTTGACACACGCTCACCGCGGGTGCACTGTCGCCCCGCCGTACGACAAGGAAGGTCGACGTGAACCTGGGATTGATTTTTCTTTCAGAAACGGTGGGCACCGCATTGCTGCTCACCCTCGGTGGCGGAGTCGTCGCCAACGTCGCCCTCACGAAGACGAAGGGCTTCAACGGCGGCACGCTCATGGTCAACTTCGGCTGGGGCCTCGCGGTCTTCGTCGGCATCCTGGCCTCGTACTCGTCCGGGGCGCACCTCAACCCGGCCGTCAGCATCGCCCAGCTGATCCTCGGCAACATCACGTTCGCCGCGTTCCTCGTCTACGTCGCGGCGCAGATGGTCGGTGCGATCATCGGTGCGGTCGTCGTCTGGCTGGCCTACAAGCAGCACTTCGACGAGGAGCCCGACCCGGCCACCAAGCTCGGCGTGTTCTCGACCGGCCCGGCCATCCGCAACTACGGCTGGAACCTCGTCACCGAGATCATCGGCACCTTCGTACTGGTCTTCACGATCATCGCCATCACCAACGGCGCCTCCCCGAACGCCGCGAACCTCGGCCCGCTCGGCGGCCTGGCCGTCGCACTCCTCGTGGTCGGCATCGGCGCCTCGCTCGGTGGTCCCACGGGCTACGCCATCAACCCGGCCCGCGACCTCGGCCCGCGCATCGCCCACGCCTTCCTGCCCATCAAGGGCAAGGGCGGCAGCGACTGGTCCTACGCCTGGGTGCCGGTCGTCGGCCCCCTCGTCGGCGGCGCCCTCGCGGCACTGCTGTCCTTCCCGCTCCTCCCCCTGGCCGCCTGACCCGGCGATCCGCTGATCGGCCGAGGCCGGCTCCCCCGCGCCGTCCGACGCCCATCGATCCACCCGCTCCCCGCAGAGGCTCGGGCCCGTCCGCTCCACTGGACCGACCCGGGCCTCCGTGCGAGCCGCATCCATCAACGACGAAGGAGTTCCACCCGTGAGCGACACCGACTACATCCTGGCCATCGACCAGGGAACGACCAGCACCCGCGCCATCATCTTCGACCACTCGGGCTCGATCGTGGCCACCGGCCAGAAAGAGCACGAGCAGATCTTCCCCCGTGCCGGCTGGGTCGAGCACGACCCCGCCGAGATTTGGGAGAACACCCGCGAGGTCATCGGCCAGGCCCTCTCCCGGGCCGACATCACGCGCCACAACATCAAGGCCGTCGGCATCACCAACCAGCGCGAGACCGCCGTGGTCTGGGACAAGACCACCGGCAAGGCCGTCTACAACGCCATCGTCTGGCAGGACACCCGCACGCAGTCCATCGTCGACCGCCTGGCCGCCGACGGTGGCGTCGAGCGCTTCAAGCCGATCGTCGGCCTGCCGCTCGCGACCTACTTCTCGGGCACGAAGGTCGTCTGGATCCTCGAGAACGTCGAGGGCGCCCGTGAGAAGGCCGAGGCGGGCGACCTGCTCTTCGGCACGACCGACACCTGGGTCCTCTGGAACCTCACCGGCGGCACCGACGGTGGCGTCCACGTCACCGACGTGACGAACGCCTCGCGCACCCTCTTCATGGACCTCGAGACGCTCGAGTGGCGCGACGACATCCTCGAGGCCTTCGACGTGCCGAGGTCGATGCTCCCCGAGATCAAGAGCTCGTCCGAGGTCTACGGCACGGTCGAGGCCTCGAGCCTGCTGCGCGAGGTGCCCATCGCCGGCATCCTCGGCGACCAGCAGGCCGCCACCTTCGGCCAGGCCGCCTTCGACCAGGGCGAGTCGAAGAACACGTACGGCACCGGCAACTTCCTGATCTTCAACACGGGCGAAGAGATCGTCCACTCGAAGAACGGGTTGCTCACGACGCTCGGCTACAAGCTCGGCGACGCCGCACCCCACTACGCCCTCGAAGGGTCCATCGCGGTCACGGGTTCGCTGATCCAGTGGCTGCGCGACAACCTGGGCATGATCGGCTCCGCCCCCGAGGTCGAGGAGCTCGCCAAGACCGTCGAGGACAACGGCGGAGTGTACTTCGTGCCCGCCTTCTCGGGCCTGTTCGCGCCCTACTGGCGGTCCGACGCGCGTGGTGCCCTCGTCGGCCTCACCCGCTACGTCAACAAGGGCCACATCGCCCGCGCCGCCCTCGAGGCGACCGCGTTCCAGACCCGCGAGGTGCTCGACGCGGTCAACGCCGACTCCGGCGTCGACCTGACCGAGCTCAAGGTCGACGGTGGCATGACCGCCAACGACGCGCTCATGCAGTTCCAGGCCGACATCCTCGACGTCCCGGTCGTCCGTCCCGTGGTCGCCGAGACCACCGCGCTCGGAGCGGCCTACGCGGCCGGTCTCGCGGTCGGCTTCTGGGAGACGCTCGACGACCTCCGTGCCAACTGGCAGGAGGACAAGCGCTGGACGCCGAACATCGACGCCGACGAGCGTGACCGCACGCTGCGTCTCTGGAAGAAGGCCGTCACGAAGACCTTCGACTGGGTCGACGACGACGTCAACTGATCCTCCGCGCGAAGGGCCCGTCCGATCGGACGGGCCCTTCGTCGTCCTCCCGCCCGAGGACGAGGAGGCACGGTTCGTCTCAGGAGGCGCGGGTCGCCGCCACCCACTGGTCCAGTTTCGCGATCGCCGCCCCCGAGTCGACGGCGCGGGCCGCGACGTCCAGCTGCTCCCGGAAGCGGGCGAGGAGCGGCCGTTCGCGCTGGCCCGGGTCCGCGGCCAGCCCGTACGAGACCAGTCCGGCCGCCGCGTTGAGCAGCACGATGTCGCGGACGGGGCCGCGCTCCCCCGCCAGCACCTCGCGGGCGACGGCCGCGTTGTACGCCGCGTCGCCGCCGACGAGGTCGGAGATGCGCGCCCGCGGGATGCCCAACTCGAGCGGGTCGAGGTCGTGCTCGGTCACCGAGCCTCCGGTGACCTCCCAGATGTGGCTGTGACCGGTGGTGGTCAACTCGTCGAGGCCGTCGTCGCCGCGGAACACGAGCGCCGTCGCGCCCCGGGTCTGGAACACGCCCACGATCAGCGGCACCTTGTCGAGCGACGCGACGCCAACCGCACTCGCCTCGGGTCGTGCCGGGTTCACGAGGGGCCCCAGGAAGTTGAAGACCGTCGGGACGCCGATCTCACGCCGCACGGCGGCGGCGTTGCCGAAGCCCGGGTGGAAGGCGGCCGCGAAGGCGAAGGTCAGCCCGGCTTCGCGCAGGACCTCGGCCACACGGTCGGCGCCGATGGTCAGGTCGATGCCGAGGGCCGACAGGACGTCCGAGGAACCGGACGACGAACTCGCCGCCCGGTTGCCGTGCTTGATGACGGGCACGCCGGTGGCCGCCACGACGACGGAGGCCATGGTCGAGACGTTGACCGTCCCGAAACGGTCTCCGCCCGTGCCGACGATGTCGACGGCCATGCTGTCGACCGGCAGGGCCACGGCGTGGGCGAGGACGGCGTCGCGGAACCCCACGATCTCGTCCACCGTCTCCCCCTTGGCCCGCAGGGCCACGAGGAAGGCCCCGAGCTGGGCCGGGGTGACGTCGCCGGTCATGACCTGCTCCATCGACCACGTCGCCTCGCTGATCGAGAGGTCGCGACCGACGAGGAGCGCGTCGATGATCAGGGGCCAGGTGAGCTCGGAGGTCATGCGCCCAGGCTACCGGCGGAGCACGGGCGGCTCCGATGTCTCGGCGTCAAGGGAAATTCCCGACCCGGGGTTTCGAGCGCAAACCCAAAGCGACTTACCAGGCATAATGGACCTCGTGACAAGTACCTCTCTCTCGAGACCTTCTGGCGGCCCCGTCGTCAATCGACCCAGCACGGTTGCCGTGGGCACCATCGTGTGGCTCGGCAGCGAGGTCATGTTCTTCGCCGGCCTCTTCGCGATCTACTTCACGCTCCGCTCGACGTCTCCGGGCCTGTGGGCCGACCAGACGGCGCTGCACAACGTGCCGTTCGCGCTGACCAACACCATCACCCTGGTGCTGTCCTCGGTCGCCTGCCAGTTCGGCGTGTTCGCGGCCGAGCGCATGCAGCCGCACCGTACCGGCCGCCTGTTCCAGGTGGGCCGCTGGGGGATGGTCGAGTGGTTCTTCCTCACCTACGCCATGGGCGCGGTCTTCGTCTGCGGCCAGGTGTTCGAGTACGCGACGCTGATCTCCGAGCACGTCACCCTCAGCTCCAGCGCCTACGGCTCGGCCTTCTACATGACGACCGGCTTCCACGGCGCCCACGTCATCGGTGGCCTCATCGCCTTCCTGCTCACCATCGGTCGTGCCTACGCAGTCAAGAACTTCGGGCACAAAGAGGCCACGACGGCCATCGTCGTGTCGTATTACTGGCACTTCGTCGACGTCGTCTGGATCGGCCTCTTCATCGTCATCTACCTCCTCAAATAGGCATTGGATCGTCTGCACAGCATGTTCTCCAGAACCTCGTCCTCCCGACGCACCAAGAAGGCCGGCCGTCGCGGCCCCGTCGCCACCGCCTCCCTCCTGCTCGTCGGTCTGCTCACCACGGGCGGTGCCTACGCGCTCTTCTCCTCGACCGCCTCGGCAGACGAGAGCAGCGCCACCGCCACGTCGCAGCAGAGCATCGACGAGGGTCAGAAGCTCTTCGCCTCGAACTGTGCGACCTGCCACGGTCTGAGCGCCGCCGGCACCGACAGCGGTCCCAGCCTGATCGGCGTCGGGGCGGCCTCGGTCGACTTCCAGGTCGGCACCGGTCGCATGCCCATGGCCGTGAACGGTCCTCAGGCCGAACAGAAGCCCACGCAGTTCTCCGACGAGCAGGTCGCCGCCATGGCCGCCTACGTCGCCTCCCTCGCCCCGGGTCCGGCCATCCCCGACGAGTCGCTGCTCCAGGCCGACGGCGACACGACCAACGGCGCCGAGCTGTTCCGCATCAACTGCGCCATGTGCCACAACGTGGCCGGTGCGGGTGGCGCGCTCACCCAGGGCAAGTTCGCCCCCGCACTCGACGGCGTCACCGCCCACCACATCTACGAGGCCATGCAGACGGGCCCGCAGAACATGCCGGTCTTCAACGACCTCAACCTGTCGCCCCAAGACAAGGCCGACATCATCACGTACCTCAAGTACGTCGAGAACAACCCGTCGCCGGGTGGATTCGAGCTCGGGAGCCTCGGCCCCGTCGCCGAAGGTCTCTTCATCTGGATCTTCGGGCTCGGTGCGATCGTCGCGATCACCATCTGGCTGACCGCCCGGTCGAACTGACCCGCGTTCTCTCCGTACTTCACGAAAGGCAGAATCAATGGCAGAGCACGACGACGAGGCCCCCACGGCGGGCTCGGCTGTCGAGAAGCGCGAGCCTCGACAGGTCTCGGCCGGCACGGCGGTCGTGACGTCCGACGTGTTCCAGAACCCGGGTGAACCGCCCCACCGCGACCGCGTCACCGACATCGACCCCAAGGTCGAGAAGCGTGCGGAGCGTCAGGTCAGCCTGTTCTTCTTCCTGTCGATCGTCGGCAGCATCGCGGCCATCGGCGCGTACGTGGCCTTCCCGATCACGTCAGGTGACTCCGGCTCGGTCCGCCTGAACAACCTGTTCCTGGGCCTCGGGATCGCCCTCGGTCTGTTGTCCGTCGGAATCGGTGCGGTGCACTGGTCCAAGACCCTCATGCCGGCGCGAGAGATCACCGAGATGCGCCACGACACGCGTGGCTCCGAGCCGACGCGTGAGAAGGCCGTCGAGGTCTTCGCACTGGGCAACCACGAGAGCGGCTTCGGTCGTCGTTCGCTGATCCGCAACAGCCTGATCGGCGCTCTCGTCGCGACGCCCCTCCCCGCCGTGGTGCTGTTCCGCGACCTCGCACCTGCGGAAGACCCCAACGCGGTCCTCCGCCACACCTTGTGGGAAGAAGGCATGCACCTCGCCGCCGACCCCTCCGGGACCCGCATCAAGGCGTCGGACGTCACCCTCGGTTCCGTGTTCCACGTCATCCCCGAGAACCTCAACGAATCAGAACACCTGCTCGAAGAGAAAGCCAAAGCGGCCGTCCTTCTCATGCGCCTGAAGCCGGAAGACCTCAACCCGGCCGAGGGACGCGAAGACTGGCAGTACGACGGAATCGTCGCCTACTCGAAGATCTGCACGCACGTCGGGTGCCCCGTGGCCCTCTACGAACAGCAGACACACCACCTGCTCTGCCCCTGCCACCAGTCCACGTTCGACGTGACGAACAACTGCGAAGTCATCTTCGGGCCCGCCAAGCGCCCCCTGCCGCAGCTGCCCATCACTGTCGACGCCGACGGGTACCTCGTCGCGCAGAGCGACTTCCACGAACCTGTGGGCCCGAGCTTCTGGGAGCGCGAAAAGTGATCACCACCACCCCGGCACACGGTGCCGAACCGGCCACGTCCGAGAACATCGGCAAGGCCCCTGCCTTCGCACCGACGAAGACGAACAAATTCCTCGGCGCGACGGCCAACTACATCGACGAGCGCACGAGCATGTCCGGCTTGGTCAAAGAGGTGGGTCGAAAGATCTTCCCTGACCACTGGTCGTTCATGTTGGGCGAGGTCGCTCTCTACTCGTTCGTCGTGATCCTGCTCTCGGGCACGTTCCTCACGTTCTTCTTCCAGCCCTCGATGGCTGAGGTCAACTACAACGGTTCGTACGTTCCGCTCAAGGGCCTCAACATGTCGGCGGCCATGGCCTCGACGCTCGACATCTCGTTCGACATCCGTGGCGGCCTCCTGTTCCGCCAGATCCACCACTGGGCCGCACTGCTGTTCGTGGCCGCGATCATGCTGCACATGCTGCGCGTCTACTTCACCGGCGCGTTCCGCAAGCCCCGCGAGATCAACTGGGTCGTGGGCTTCACGCTCTGGATCCTCGCGATGGCCGAGGGCTTCACCGGGTACTCGCTTCCCGACGACCTCCTCTCCGGCAACGGTGCCCGCATCATCGACGGCATGATCAAGGGCATCCCCGTGATCGGCGTCTGGATCTCGTACCTCGTGTTCGGTGGAGAGTTCCCGGGTACCGACATGGTCGGCCGGTTCTACTCGCTGCACATCATGCTGCTCCCCGCACTGTTGATCGCCCTCCTGGGCGTGCACCTGCTGTTGCTCATCATCAACAAGCACACGCAGTTCGCCGGCCCCGGCAAGACGAACCAGAACGTCGTGGGCGTGCCCGTCATGCCCGTGTTCGCGGCGAAGGCCGGTGGATTCTTCTTCATCGTCTTCGGCGTCATCGTGTTGATCGCCTCGCTGTTCACGATCAACCCCATCTGGAACTACGGCCCGTACGACCCCTCCCCCGTGTCGGCAGGTACGCAACCCGACTGGTACATCGGTTTCGCCGACGGCGCCCTCCGACTCGTTCCTCCGGGCTGGGAGTTCGTCGCCTTCGGTTACACGGTCTCCATGAACATCCTCGTGCCGATCACGGTCCTGGGTCTCTTCATCGTCGTCGTCCTGCTGTACCCGTTCTTCGAGGCCTGGGTGACCGGCGACAAGCGCGAGCACCACATCCTCGACCGGCCTCGCAACGCTCCGACGCGCACCGCGATCGGCGCCGCCGGCATCGTGTTCTACGCCAGCCTCTGGGCAGCGGCGAGCTCCGACATCATGGCGACGCACTTCCACCTGTCGTTGAACTACGTCATCCACGCGTGCCAGGCAGCCCTGATCATCGGGCCCTTCATCGCCTTCTGGGTCACGAAGCGGGTCTGCCTCGCCCTTCAGAAGAAGGACCGTGAGATCGCCCTCCACGGCTACGAGTCGGGACGCATCGTTCGCCTGCCGGGTGGTGAGTACATCGAGGTGCACGAGCAGCTCGACGAGTACGAGCGCTGGCGCTTGCTCGACTTCAACGAGTACGAGCCCCTCATGGTCCGACCGAACGCCAACGGCAAGATCACCGCTCTGCAGCGGGCCCGAGCATCAGCGTCGTCGTTCTTCTTCGAGGACCGCATCGCCCCGGTGAAGCGTTCCGAGATCGAGGCATCGCACCACGACGAAGGACACTGACCTTCGTTAGCCCCTGGGCCCGGTCGCACATCGTGTGCGGCCGGGCCTTCGGCGTTCCCGGGGTGGCGAACGGCAGTTCAGTCGGCCCACGCTCGCGCAGCCGACGAGTCCAACCGTTGGGTGAGATGGGATCTCCGGCGACAACCCTCTGGACGTCATCGGATCGAGTGTCGAGACGCCGCGACAGCATCTCCCTCAGAACCGTCGAGGCTGAGACATCCCGGCCGACCGCACGAGCGGGCCTCCTCCGAAGGATGCTGCGTGGTACCTGACTATGATGACTCCTCCAGTCCTGTACGGAGTTGACACAGTGATCCCGGCCACGGTGATCGGGACATCACCGCGGCCTGCGGCCAGCTTCTCAGCCACGACGTCACACCCTCGGTTGAGCGCATATAACGGTCGGCAGTGGCGATCACCGTCCGGACTCTTCCTCGTGTCCTCCCTGTGTCCACTCCACGCGAACCCTAGGATGACTCTGCCTTGCTCGCCCACCACTCGCTCCGGGCGCGGAGGACCGATGTCAGCTCCGTCGAGGGGCGTGCTCACCATCCCCAGCCGGCGACCGCGTGAGTCCGTCACGATCGACCACACAGGCGCTGTCGTCCCCAGCGACAAGGCCCACGTTCCCCGTCAGGACGGCACCCCCCGAGGAAGCCTATATACGTCCCTGAGCCGCCTCTCCCTGGCCCGGACAGCCGACGATGCATCGGTCGCTTTACGAGATCCAGAGCCACACCCGGCTCGGCGAGAACGTCAACCGTGGTTCGGGCAGCACTCCCCCAGCCTCACTCACGTCGTCCGGAGCCTCAGGGCCATGGCGCCTACCTCCCACTCCTGGCCGCGTCGCCGCGTCTCAGGACCGCGCGTCGACCAGCACCAGGAGCGACCGCGGCCCCGGAGGACACCCTGATGAACGAAACCCGGCCCTGCGGCCGAACCCAAGCCAGCCGCGTGGAGCAAGGGAATCCTGTACCGTCGCCTCCGGTACGGACGCATGCGGAGCCAGAGGGACAGCACAGGCGCAGGGCCAGGCCCAGGCACTGCCACAGAAAAGCTCCGGCTACCGGCGCTTGCCTACCAGCGCTTGGCACCGACCAGCAGTCAGCGGCCCATAGGCAGCGGCCAGGGGCCCGTAGGCAGCGGCCAGCGGCCAGCGGCCAGCGGCCACCGGCCAGCGGTGCCCGTAGGCAGCGGCCAGCGGCCTTTAGGCAGCGGCCAGCGGCCCGTAGGCAGCGGCCAGCAACCAGCGGCCAGCGGCCAGCGGCCAGCGGCCAGCGGCTAAGCATCGCTCACAAGAGGTCCAGACTGATCGTCTGGACCGGCCCAGGGCGGCCTGTCCCGGACGCGAGGACGAGACGCCCGGCGGCCCGCCCACCGGTTCAGACTCGCACCCCTCACCTCTGGCCACCACTCCTGTTGCCAACATGACGAAGGGCGCCGGCCCGAAGACCGACGCCCTTCACACTCGAGAGAGCAGTGATGTCAGTGTGCGAAGTTTCCGCGGTAATACTCGTAGACCCAGCCGACCAAGGCAACGGCCGTCAGGGCCGCACCGATGTAGATGATCCACATGCCGACGGCCAGCGCCAGGAAGATCAGGCTGCAACCGGCGGCCAAGATGATGGGCCACCACGACCAGGGGCTGAAGAAGCCCATCTCGGGGTCACCGTCGTCGATGTTGGCGTCCAGACGGTCCTCGGGAAGCTCGCCTCCCTGGGTCGCGTGCGAGCGACCCATGTAGAACGCCAGGAATGCTCCGAGCATGCCGGCCAGACCGATGCCGAGCGTACCGGCCCATTCGACCTGACCGGTGTCGAGGAGGCTCCAGAGCACGTAAACCGCACACATGAGGAAGAAGAAGATCGCGAGGATCCAGAACAGCGTCGCGTTGGTCTTCATCAGGTCTACTTCACTTTCTCGCTGGACGCGTCGTACGTGGGGGCGTCAGGGGCATCCTTCACCGGCCCGATGCCGACGGGGAGTCCGGCCTCTGGGTGGTTGAGATCGAATGCCGGCGACTCCGAACGGATGCGCGGGATCGACGTGAAGTTGTGTCGCGGCGGCGGGCACGAGGTGGCCCACTCGAGCGAGCGAGAGTAACCCCAGGGATCGTTGACCTCGACCTTGGGCGCACGCCGAGCCGTGATGTAGACGTTGTAGAGGAACGGCAGGATCGAGACACCGAGCAACATGGCGCCGATGGTCGAGAGCTGGTTCATCCACGTGAAGTGGTCTTCGGGCTGGTAGGTGGCGTAGCGACGGGGCATGCCCATCACGCCGAGCCAGTGCTGCACGAGGAACGTGGTGTGGAATCCGACGAACAGCATCCAGAAGTGGATCTTGCCGAGACGCTCGTTGAGCATCTTGCCGGTCCACTTCGGCCACCAGAAGTAGAACCCGGAGAACATCGCGAAGACGACGGTACCGAAGACCACGTAGTGGAAGTGAGCCACGACGAAGTACGTGTCGGACACGTGGAAGTCGAGCGGGGGTGAGGCCAGGATGACGCCGGTGAGACCACCGAAGGTGAACGTGATGAGGAATCCGATGGCCCAGAGCATGGGCGTCTCGAACGTCACCGAACCGCGCCACATGGTGCCGATCCAGTTGAAGATCTTCACGCCGGTGGGCACCGCGATGAGCATGGTCATCAGCGAGAAGAAGGGCAGCAGGACCGAGCCGGTCACGTACATGTGGTGGGCCCACACGGTGACGGACAGGGCGGCGATCGAGATGGTGGCGTAGACGAGCGTCTTGTACCCGAAGATCGGCTTGCGGCTGAAGACCGGGAACACCTCGGACACGATGCCGAAGAACGGCAGGGCGATGATGTAGACCTCCGGGTGACCGAAGAACCAGAACAGGTGCTGCCAGAGGATGGCGCCACCGTTCGCGGGGTTGAAGACCTGGGCGTCGAAGACGCGGTCGAACCCGAGGCCGAAGAGTGCGGCCGCCAGCACGGGGAACGCCATGATCACCAGGATGGAGGTGATGAGGGTGTTCCAGGTGAAGATCGGCATGCGCCACATCGTCATGCCCGGAGCACGCATCGAGACGATGGTCGTGATGAAGTTCACCGAACCGAGGATCGTGCTGAAGCCGGTGAGGCCGAGACCGAAGACCCACAGGTTGCCGCCGAGCCCTGGCGAGAACGTCGTGTCACTCAGCGGTGCGTAGGCGAACCAGCCGAACGATGCGGCACCCTGCGGGGTGAGGAAGCCGGCGACGGCGATGATCGAGCCGAACGAGTACAGCCAGAACGCGAAGCCGTTCAGACGGGGGAAGGCGACATCCGGTGCACCGATCTGCAGCGGCATGAGCACGTTGGCGAATCCCGAGAAGAGCGGGGTCGCGAACATGAGCAACATGATCGTGCCGTGCATGGTGAAGAGCTGGTTGTACTGCTCTTTCGTGGCCACGATCTCGAGGCCCGGTGCGAAGAGCTGGGCACGGATGATGAGCGCCATCACCCCACCGAGGCAGAAGAAGAGGAACGACGTGATCAGGTACATGTACCCGATCGTCTTGTGGTCGGTCGACGTGATCCAGTTGACGACGACGTTGCCCTTGCGGCCGACCTTCGTGGCGCCGAAGTTCTGACCGGACGAGGTCCCGCCGGTGGTGGGACGGGTGGCGGTGGCTGAGCTCATCGAACCGTGCCTTACTTCTCGGAGTCTTCGGTGCCGGCGGCGTTGGCGGGAGCCTCGGTGCCGGGCTGGTTGGTGTTGGTGTTGTACTGGTCGCCCAGCAGGCCGGTGTTTCCCTCGGCATCGAGCGTCTGGATGTACTGGTCGTACTCGGACTGCGACACGACCTTGACGTTGAACAGCATCAACGAGTGGTACTCGCCGCACAGCTCGGCGCACTTGCCGCTGAACGTGCCCTCTTTCTCGGGCGTGAAGTACATCGAGTTGGTCTTGCCGGGGATCGTGTCCTTCTTGTAGAGGAAGTCGATGATCCAGAAGGAGTGAGCCACGTCACGGGACTTGAGGTCGATCTGCACCGTCTTGCCGACAGGGAGGTAGAGCTCGGGGAGCTGACTCTCGTCGATCGTGCCGTCACCCAGTTCTTGCGCCTGGATGCCCTGGTAGTAGACGCTCTCGTCTTCGTTCTGCTGGTCGATGTAGTTGAAGTCCCACGCCCAGCGCTTGGCGTAGACGTCGATCTTGACGTCGGGGCTCGCGGTGGGTGCCTCGATGGCGGCCTGGTCGCGGGCCGTGAAGGCGAAGAAGCCCAGCACGAGGATCAGGGGGACGACGGTGTAGAAGATCTCGATCGGCATGTTGTAGCGAAGCTGGACCGGGAGGCCGGTCTGGCCCTTGCGACGCCGGTAAGCGACGCAGACCCAGATGATCAGGCCCCACACGATCACGCCGACGATCAGCAGGACGATCCACGAGGTGACCCAGAGTCCGATCACACGGTCCACGTGGTTGGTCGTGCCCGCGGTGGTGGGCAGCCACCCCTGGAGCTGGTCGGTGGTGCACCCCGCTAGCACGAGAGCCAGGACGACTGCCATGGGGGCGGCAGCCCAACGAAGACGGCGGTTAGAACGCACTGTTACCTCTCGGATGACACGACAGTGGGGGTGTTCCCAGTGTTGACGGGGACCTGCCTAGCTTACTCGCAGGTTCGCCTCCCCAACGCACGGCACGCGCCGGAAGCCTCTCGACGTCGAGCGAGAACCGTCGTGGTACGACCGAGGGGACCACCCTGTCGGATGGTCCCCTCGGTGACGCCGGCTCCCCCGCGACGGACGGCCCGGAGTCGTCCTTCGACGACCGGAGCAGCCCCTCGACGATCAGTGGAAGCTGTCGCCGCAGGCGCAGCTGCCCTGTGCGTTGGGGTTGTCGATGGTGAATCCCTGCTTCTGGATGGTGTCCTCGAAGTCGATGGCTGCGCCGTCGAGGTAAGGGACACTCATCTTGTCGACGATGACCTCGACGCCGTCGAAGTCGACGGTGGCGTCCCCGTCGAGCATGCGCTCGTCGAAGTAGAGCTGGTAGATGAGCCCCGAGCAGCCACCGGGCTGGACGGCCACGCGAAGGCGGAGGTCGTCGCGCCCCTCTTGCGTGAGCAGGCTCTTCACCTTGTCCGCGGCGGTGGACGTGATCGTCACGCCGTGCGCCTTCGCGTCGACGGGAGCGGTTGCGATGTCGGTCATGGTGCCTCCTTCGGGCCGGGTCGAGTGCGGGGCACTCGTCGTCGACCAGTGTAAGCAGCCGAGGCCTCGTTTTGTTCCGGACCCGCGCCTCCCCGGGTGTCGCGGGTGGTGGGGAGGCGCGGGCGGACCGGTCAGCCCCTCGCGTCGAGGCGCGCCAGCAGGATCGCCTCGCTGAGGACGGCCCGGTGGAGGACTCCGAGGTGCTGGGACTCGTTCGGGCTGTGCGCTCGGGTGTCGGGGTCCTCGACGCCGGTCACGAGGATCTGGGCTTCGGGGAACGTGCGCACGAGGTCGGCGATGAACGGGATCGACCCGCCGATGCCCGTCTGGACCGGGGCCTCGCCCCACCCCTCGGTCATCGCGACGGTCGCGTCGGCGATCGCCGTGCCCGTGGTGTCCACCAGGAAGGGGTCACCCCGGTCGACGTCGTCGATCTGGACGTGGGCGCCGAACGGTGCGTGCGCGTGCAGGTGCGCGTCGAGAGCGGCGTAGGCGTCCTCGGCGGTCTGCCCGGGAGCGATGCGGGCGCTGATGCGGACGGACACCTCGGGACTCAGGGTGTTCGACGCGTTGGCGACCGACGGGGCGTCGATGCCCGTCACGGTGATCGACGGTTGCGACCACACCCGGCTCAGGATCGGTCCCCGACCGATGGGGGTCACCCCCTCGAGCAGGCCGCTCTCGTCGCGCAGCTGCTGCTCGCTCTGCTCCGGGTGGTCGGCCTCGCGGCTCGTCAGCCCGGCGACGGCGACGCTGCCGTCGTCGTCGTGCAGGGTCGCGAGGAGCTTGACCATGGCCAGCATGGCGTCGGGGACGGCGCCGCCGAGCATGCCCGAGTGGGAGGCGTGGGCCAAGGTGCGGACGGTCAGGCGGAAGGTCACGTTGCCGCGCAGGCCCACGGTGATGGCGGGGACGGTCGTGCTCCAGTTGTCGGAGTCGGCCACGACGATGACGTCGGCACGGAGCTCGTCTTCGTGCTGCACGAGGAAGTCGGCGAAGGAGCGGGAACCGAACTCCTCCTCGCCCTCGATGAACAACGAGACGCCGACACCGAGGTCGTCTCCGAGCACCTCGTGCACCGCGCGCAGCGCCGCGACGTGCGTCATCACGCCGGCCTTGTCGTCGGACGCCCCACGCCCGTACAGCCGGTCGCCCTTCACGGTCGGTTCGAACGGAGGGGTGTCCCAGTCGGCGTCGTCGCCCTGCGGCTGCACGTCGTGGTGGGCGTACAGGAGGACGGTCGGCTTGCCCTCGCGGGCCGGGCGTCGGGCGAGCACGGCGGGCTGGCCGAGGGGGCCGCCCTCGCCGATCGGCGCCCGGCTCACGGTCACCTCGTCGAAGAGGCCCGTCCCCTCGACCAGGGCGGCCACGGCCTCGGCACTACGTCTCACGTGCTCGGGGTCGAAGGCGTCCCACGAGACGGAAGGGATCCGCACGAGGGCACCCAGGTCGGCGATCGTCGCGGGTAGACCGGCGTGCACGGCCTCCGCGAGTTCGCTGACAGTACGGGGATCGGTCGGTCGGACGGGATGCTGCGAGTCGCTCATGCAGGTAATCTTAGGAACTCGGACAACCCTGAGGATCTCCCGTGGCCAAGCCAGACAGCAAGACGACCGAGACGACCACCGTCGCCGAGCCCGAGTCGACCGCGGTCGGCAAGGGTCGCCCGACGCCCACGCGACGCGAGCGCGAAGCCGCCAACCAGAGGCCCCTCGTGGCCTCGGGCAAAGAAGCCCAGAAGGCCCAGCGGGCCCGTCTCGCCGAACAGCGTGACCGCGCCCGCGTCGGCTTGGCGAACGGCGAGGAGCGCTTCCTGCCCGACCGCGACAAGGGGCCGCAGCGCCGCTTCATCCGCGACCACGTCGACGCCCGCTACAGCGTCGGCGAAGCAATGATCCCCATCATGGTCGTCGTCATCGCGATGACGCTCGTGCAGTCTGCGGCCATCCAGTCCATCACCCTGCTCGTGCTGTGGGGATTCTTCGCCCTCGCCGTCGTCGACTGCCTGATCGTCGGCCGGAGCGTCAACCGCAAGCTCGCTGCCAAGTACGGCGCGGAGAACGTCCGGAAGGGCAACCGCTGGTACGCGGCGATGCGCGCGATGCAGCTCAAGCCCATGCGCCTGCCGAAGCCGCAGGTCAAGCGCGGCGAGTACCCGACCGCGTAGCGGACGCGGCTCCCCGTACGACGAACGGCGTCACCCCCGGTGGGTGGCGCCGTTTCGCGTTCTCGACCTCGCCGACCGCGTGGTTCGTCAGGTGATGCGTCGACGCCGATCCAGGGCGACGAGCCCCCGGTTGACCTGTCGGGCCCAGAGGGGCCCTCGGTAGAGGAACGCCGTGTAGCCCTGCACGAGCGTGGCCCCGGCCCGGAGCCTCGCGTCGACGTCGGCGGCGCTCGAGACCCCACCGACCGAGATGACGCACATGCCGCTCGGGACGGACTCACGGACCAGCTTGAGGACCTCCAACGACCGGACGGCGAGCGGGGCACCCGACAGACCGCCGGCTCCGGCGGCCTCGACGACCGCCCCCTCGGTGGCGAGGCCTTCCCTGGACACCGTCGTGTTGGTCGCGATGACGCCCGCGAGGCCGAGCTCGGTGACGAGGGCACCGATCCGACGAACGCCGTCGTCGTCGAGGTCGGGAGCGATCTTGACCAACACCGGAGTGTGCCCGGCGGCGTCGCGCACGGCCTCGAGGAGTGGAGCGAGCCTCTCGAGCTCTTGCAACCCGCGGAGCCCCGGGGTGTTCGGCGAGCTGACGTTCACGGCGAGGTAGTCCGCCAGAGGAGCCAGGAGGCGCGTGCTGGCCAGGTAGTCGTCGATCGCGTCGTCGACGTCGACGACGCGGCTCTTCCCGATGTTGACGCCGATCACGGGCCGTGACGGAGCCGACCGAGCCCGGCTGAGTTCGAGGGCCGCCGCGTGGGCCCCGGAGTTGTTGAACCCCATGCGGTTCACGACGGCGAGGTCCGGAACGAGTCGGAAGAGACGAGGTCGATCGTTGCCGGGCTGCGGTCGAGCGGTCACCGTCCCCACCTCGACGTGCCCGAACCCGAGAGCGCCGAGGCCGGCGATGCCCTTGGCGTCCTTGTCGAAACCGGCTGCGACACCGAACGGCGAGGGGAAGTGGAGTCCGAGTGCGTCGACCGCCAGGGACGGGGCCGGGGCCGTGAAGCGCCCGACGAGGCCGGCGAGGCCCAGCTTGGGGATCGCCTTGATGACCCGGAAGGCGAGGTGGTGGGCGTCCTCGGGGTCCATCTTCGCGAAGACGACGTCGAAGAGGACGCGGTACGGGGTCCTCACTCGTCGACCGATCGGGTGGAGAGCGGCCGGGACGCGTGCTCTTCGCGCAGCTGTCCGATCGAGGCCTCGAAGTCCTCGAGCGAGTCGAAGGCCTGGTAGACGCTCGCGAACCGGAGGTAGGCCACCTCGTCGAGGTCGCGGAGCGGAGGGAGGATGGCCAGACCGATGTCGTTCGCCTCGATCTGCGACGCACCGCTCGCCCGGACGGCCTCTTCGACCTTCTGTGCCAGCACGGCGAGATCGCCATCCGTCACCGGGCGCCCTTGGCAGGCCTTGCGGACACCCGAGATGATCTTGTCGCGGCTGAACGGTTCGAGGACGCCGTTGCGCTTCACGACGTTGAGGCTCGCGGTCTCGGTCGTGCTGAACCGACGACCGCAGTTGGGGCATTGCCTCCGACGTCGGATCGACGTGCCGTCGTCGCTGGTCCGGGAGTCGACGACTCGTGAGTCGGGGTGGCGGCAGAAGGGGCAGAACATGGTGTGGCCAGATTATCGGACGGCGGGCTCGACGTCGGACGCCAGGGCCACCTGAGCACCGGATCGCGGAGGCCCCGCCCGGCTCAGGGGCGCGACAACCGAGCCGCGACGGCCTCGCCGTGGGCGGGCAACAGCTCGGCGTTCGACAACGCCACGAGCCGCTCGGCCACGGCACCGAGGGCCTCGGCGTCGTACCGGACGATCTGCTGTGGTCGGAGGAACGTGAACGCCCCGAGCCCCGACGAGAAGCGCGACTGACCGCTGGTGGGCAGGACGTGGTTCGACCCGGCGAGGTAGTCACCCAGGCTGACGGGCGTGTCGGGCCCCACGAAGATCGCTCCGGCATCGGTGATGTCGGCCAGGACCGCGTCGTCGTCACGGGTCTGGACCTCGAGGTGCTCGGGGCCGTAGGCGTTGCTGAAGGCAGCAGCCTGCCGGAGGTCGTCGACGAGGACCACCGCCGACTGCCGACCGGAGAGGGCCGTCCGGACCCGGGCGGCGCTGAGGGTGCGGGGCACGAGCCTGGTCAGTTCGGCGACGACGGCCTCGCCGAAGGGCGCGGAGTCCGTCACGAGGACGGCCGAGGCCTCCTCGTCGTGCTCGGCCTGGCTGATGAGGTCGACGGCGACCAACGTTGCGTCCGCCGAGTCGTCCGCGATGACGAGGATCTCGGTCGCACCGGCCACCGAATCGATGCCGACACGACCGCGCACGAGTTGCTTCGCGGCGGCGACGAAGTTGTTGCCGGGACCGGTGATGACCTGGACCGGCTCGAGCTCGAGCTCGGGAACGCCGTAGGCGAGCGCGCCGATCGCTCCGGCACCTCCGATCGCGTAGACCTCGTCGATGCCGAGCAGGCCGGCGGCACCGAGGATGACGGGGTGCACTCCCCCGCCGTGTTCGCGCTGCGCGGGCGACACGAGGGCGATCGACGACACCCCCGCCACCTGTGCGGGGACGACGTTCATGACGACGCTGGAGGGATACACGGCCTTGCCGCCGGGGACGTACACGCCGGCCCGCGTGACGGGCTGCCACCGCTGCTCGATCGTCGCCCCCGCCGCCGGGCGGGTCGTGGTGGGCGCCGGGACCTGGGCGCGGCTGGCCTGGGTGACACGCGCGATCGACTCGACCAGCGCCTCCTTGACCAGGGGGTCAAGGGCCGCGACGGCGTCGTCGATGGTCTGCGTCGCGACGCGGAGGGTGTCGGGGCGGACGCCGTCGAAACGTGCCGCCTGATCACGAAGGGCAGCGGCACCCCGCTCGCGGACGTCGTCGACGAGACGCCGGGCGGCGTCCGTCGCGGCCCCGACGTCGGCGTGGGACCGCGGGACGAGGTCGAGCAGCTGGGCGTGGGTCGGCGCGAGACCGCGCAGATCTGTGGTCTGGATCATGGCCCGTCCAGCCTAGTCAGTAGGGTCGGGAGCATGACGGACGACAACGCGGCTGCTCCGCGGCCCGACGACTCTCTCGAGGTGTTCAAGGAGGCCTTCCGACGACACGCCGCGGGCGTGGCCATCGTCACGGCGCGTGACGGCGAGGGCACACCGGTCGGGTTCACGGCGACGTCGCTGGCGTCGCTGGCCGCCGTGCCGCCCCTCGCGACGTTCAACATGGCCAGGACGGCGAGCTCGTGGCCCGCCGTCTCGGAGACGGACCAGGTCATCGTGCACCTGCTCGGCCTGCGCAACCGCGACCTCGCCCGCCGCATGGCGGGACCCGCCGCCGAACGCTTCGCGGGCGACCACTGGACCGACGGTCCGAACGGGGTACCTCTGCTCACGGGCGTGACCGCGTGGATGACCGGGACGATCGTCGAGCGGATGCCCGTCCACGGCAACGCCGTCGTGGTCGTGCGCATCGGAACCGGCGGGGTGGGCGAGGACGACGACGCCCTGCTGTACCACGACCGTCGGTACCTGAGACCGGTCCACCTCGAGGACTGACGCCGAACGGGTGCCGGGCGCCGGAACCGGTCGGGGCACCAGGACCCGCCGGAGCACCGGCCACCTCAGACGAGGCAGCCGGGGCCCAGCAGGCTCTTCAGTTCGCCGAACAGGTCGGCCGTGACGTCGACCGGCATGGGGATCTCGAAGACCCGTGCGGCTTCGCCCTTGACGAGTCGGAGACGGACTTCGGTGCCGCCGGCGTGACGCCCGAGCACCGCTGCCAGCTCGGTGACCGTGTCGTGCGTCGCCCGGTGCTCGGGCATCTGCAGGAGCAGCGGCCCGTGGTTCACGCCGACACCGAGATCGGGCATGAACATGCTCGCGGCGTGCATGTTCATGCCGTCGTCGCGGACGCTGACCCGACCCTTCAGGACGATGATCGAGTCCCCGACGAGCGACGGCCCGAATTCTTGGTAGGTCTTGCCGAGGAACATGGCGGAGATCTCGCCCCCGAAGTCCTCGACGGTGATGATTCCGTAGGGGTTGCCCGAGTTGCGTGCGACCCGGTGCTGCACGCTGGTGATGAGCCCCGCGATCGTGACCGTCTCGCCGTCGATGGTCGCGGGGTCGCTCGCCAGGATGTCGGTGACCGTCGTCTGGGCATGCTTGGCCAAGGGGAGCTCGAGGCCCGCGAGCGGGTGGTCGGAGACGTACAGGCCCAGCATGTCGCGCTCGAAGGCCAGCTTGTCGCGCTTGGACCACTCAGGACGTTCGGGCACGTGCTGGACGTCCTGCGGCTCGTCCCACAGGGAGTCGAAGTCGAAGCCGACCTGACCGTTCGCCTCGGCCCTCTTCTCGCTGACCGCCGCCTCGACGGCGGACTCGTGGATCTCGACGAGGGCACGCCGCGTCGACCCCAGGGAGTCGAATGCGCCGGCCTTGACGAGCGACTCGACGGTGCGCTTGTTCGCCACGGGGAGCGGCACCTTGCGCAGGAAGTCGTGGAACGAGGTGAACGCCCCCTCTTTCTTGCGCGCGGCGATGACATGGTCGACGACGTTGAAGCCGACGTTGCGCACGGCACCCATGCCGAAGCGGATGTCGTCGCCGACGGCCGCGAAGAAGCCGATGGATTCGTTGACGTCGGGTGGCAGCACCTTGATGCCCATGCGGCGACACTCGTTGAGGTAGAGACCCAGCTTGTCGCGGGAGTCCCCCGTGCTGGTGAGCAGGGCGGCCATGTACTCGGCCGGGTAGTGGGCCTTGAGGTAGGCCGTCCAGTACGAGACGACGCCGTACGCCGCGGAGTGCGCCTTGTTGAAGGCGTAGTCCGAGAAGGGCAGCAGGATGTCCCAGAGCATCTTGACGGCATCGGGCGAGAAGCCGTTGTCGAACATGCCCTGCTCGAACCCGGCGTACTGCTTGTCGAGCTCGGACTTCTTCTTCTTGCCCATGGCCCGCCGGAGGATGTCGGCCTGACCGAGCGAGAAGCCGGCGACCTTCTGCGCGATGGCCATGACCTGCTCTTGGTAGATGATCAGGCCGTAGCTGGTCGACAGGATCTCTTTGAGCGGCTCTTCGAGCTCGGGGTGGATCGGGGTGATGTCTTGCGCGCCGTTCTTGCGGAGCGCGTAGTTCGTGTGCGAGTTCGCGCCCATGGGCCCCGGGCGGTACAGCGCGATGACGGCCGAGATGTCTTCGAAGTTGTCGGGCTTCATCAGCCGGAGGAGCCCGCGCATGGGCCCGCCGTCGAGTTGGAACACCCCGAGCGTGTCGCCGCGACCCAGCAACTCGTAGGCCCCCCGGTCGTCGAGCTCGAGGTCTTCGAGCACGAGGTCGAAACCGCGGTTCGTCTTGATGTTGTCGAGGGCGTCGTTGATGATCGTGAGGTTGCGCAGCCCCAGGAAGTCCATCTTGATCAGGCCCAGCGACTCGCAGGCCGGATAGTCGAACTGCGTGACGATCTGCCCGTCCTGCTCGCGCTTCATGATCGGGATGATGTCGATGAGCGGATCGCTGGACATGATGACGCCTGCGGCGTGCACGCCCCACTGACGTTTCAGGCCCTCGAGCCCCAACGCCGTGTCGAAGACGGTCTTGGCCTCGGGGTCGGACTCGACGACCGTCCTGATGTCGCCGGCCTCTTTGTAGCGCTCGTGCTGCTTGTCGAAGATGCCGGTGAGCGGGATGTCCTTGCCCATCACGGCGGGGGGCATGGCCTTCGTGAGCTTCTCACCCATGCCGAAGGGGAACCCGAGCACCCGTGAACTGTCTTTCAGGGCCTGCTTGGCCTTGATGGTGCCGTACGTGACGATCTGGGCGACGCGTTCGTCTCCGTACTTCTCGGTGACGTACTGGATCACCTCGCCGCGACGACGGTCGTCGAAGTCGACGTCGAAGTCGGGCATGGACACGCGATCGGGGTTGAGGAACCGCTCGAAGATCAGACCGTGGCGCAGAGGATCGAGATCGGTGATGCGCATGGCGTAGGCGGCCATCGAGCCGGCCCCCGAACCACGGCCCGGACCGACCCGGATGCCGTTCTCCTTGGACCAGTTGATGAAGTCGGCGACCACGAGGAAGTAGCCGGGGAAGCCCATGCCGGTGATGACGCCGATCTCGTATTCGGCCTGCTTGCGCACGTCGTCCGGGATGCCCGCGGGATAGCGGTACACGAGCCCCTTCTCGACCTCTTTGATGAACCAGGTCTCTTCGGTCTCGCCCTCGGGCACCGGGTAACGCGGCATGTAGTTGGCCGAGGTGTTGAACTGCACGTCGCAGCGCTCGGCGATGAGGAGCGTGTTGTCGCAGGCCTCGGGGTGGTCGCGGAAGAGATGCCGCATCTGCTGGGCGGACTTGAGGTAGAACTCGTCGGCGTCGAACTTGAACCGGTTGGGGTCGTTCAGCGTCGAGCCGGACTGGACGCAGAGGAGAGCCGCGTGGCTGGTCGCGTCGTGCTCGTGCGTGTAGTGGAGGTCGTTCGTCGCGACGAGGGGCAGGTCGAGGTCTTTCGCCAGGCGCAACAGGTCGCCCATGATCTGCCGCTCGATGCCGAGCCCGTGGTCCATGATCTCGGCGAAGTAGTTCTCACGGCCGAAGATGTCGCGGAAGTCGGAGGCCGCCTTGAGTGCTTCGTCGTACTGGCCGAGCCGCAGGCGGGTCTGGACCTCGCCGCTCGGGCAGCCGGTCGTCGCGATGAGGCCCTCGGAGTACTGCGAGAGCAGCTCGCGGTCCATGCGCGGCTTGAAGTAGTAGCCCTCGAGGGAGGCCCGGGACGAGAGCCGGAACAGGTTGTGCATGCCCGTGGTGTTCTCGGACAACAGCGTCATGTGGGTGTAGGCACCGGAGCCCGACACGTCGTCGCGTCCACCGTCACCCCAGCGCACGCGAGTCTTGTCGCCCCGGTGCGTGCCCGGCGTGATGTAGGCCTCGGTGCCGATGATGGGTTTGACGCCCGCCTCGGTCGCCGTCTTCCAGAAGTCGTACGCACCGAACACGTTGCCGTGGTCGGTGACCGCCACCGCAGGCATGCCCTGTGCCGCGGCCTCGGTGACCAACGGTTTGACCCGGGCGGCGCCGTCGAGCATCGAGTACTCGCTGTGCACGTGCAGATGGACGAATGAGTCTTTGCTCGAGGCCACGGGGCTCCTCGTCTGGTGGTGGATCTGGCGACTAGGGGAACAGCCTAACCGTGACGGAGGACGTCGAGGGCGTGCTGCAGGTCGGTGGGGTAGGTCGAGCGGTAGACCACCGGCTCACCCGTGCCGGGGTGCCGGAAACCGAGCTGCACGGCGTGCAGCCACTGCCGCGTGAGACCGAGGGTCGCCGACAGCGTCGGGTCGGCGCCGTAGGTCGCGTCACCGACGCACGGGTGTCGCTGGGCGGCCATGTGGACGCGGATCTGGTGGGTCCGACCCGTCTCGAGGTGGATCTCGAGCAGCGACGCCGACGGGAACGCCTCGACGGTCTCGTAGTGGGTGACCGACGGCTTGCCGTCGACGACCACGGCGAACTTCCAGTCGGACGACGGATGCCGCCCGATGGGTGCGTCGATCGTCCCGGTCAACGGGTCGGGGTGGCCCTGGACGACCGCGTTGTAGATCTTCTCGACGGTGCGTTCGCGGAAGGCCTGTTTGAGCAGGGTGTAGGCCCGCTCGGTCTTGGCGACGACCATGAGGCCGCTCGTTCCGACGTCGAGGCGGTGCACGATGCCGGCACGCTCGGACGCCCCCGAGGTCGACACGGTGAAGCCCGCGGCGGCGAGTCCGCCGAGCACCGTCGGTCCCGTCCAGCCCACCGACGGGTGTGCTGCGACTCCGACCGGCTTGTCGACGACAACGATCTCGTCGTCGTCGTGGACGACCGCCATGCCGGGCACCTCGACGGCGACCACGGCCGGTGCCTCACGCGGTGACCATGTGACGTCGAGCCACGCACCGGCCTCGAGCCGGTCCGATTTGCCGACCGTGCGCCCGTCGACCGTCACCCCGCCCGAGGCGGCGACCTCGGCCGCGAAGGTCCGGCTGAAGCCGAGAAGCTTGGCCAGGGCGGCGTCGACACGTTCGCCGGCGAGCCCGTCGGGGACCGGGAGGGCGCGGGTCTCGCTCACGAGGCGCTCCGGTGATCGGCAGGAGGCGTCGTGTCGACGGGACCGCTGGGCTCGTCACCGGACGTGCCCGGGTCGCCGACGGCCGTGGAGCCGGCCACCTGAGGGTCGCCGTCGCGACCGTCGCCCGCCGGTCGAGCCGACTTGCCGGCGCTCGGCGTGCGCGTGCCGTCGAGCCCGATGCCCAGCAGCGTGAGCAGGAGGAGCAATCCCATGCTGGACACGATGAAGACGTCGGCGACGTTGAAGATGGCCGGCAGCAGGGAGGGGAAGTAGATGAAGTCGACCACGTGCCCCTGGCCGAACGACGGCTCTCGGAGCAGGCGGTCCGTCAGGTTGCCGAGGGTGCCGCCGAGCAGCATGCCCAGCATGATCGACCAGGCCAGCGATCGGATGCGTCGGGCCACGACCAGGATCGCGACGGCGACGCCGGCGGCGGCGATCGAGAAGATCCACGTCGACCCGCTCGCGAACGAGAAGGCGGCACCGGGGTTCTTGACGAAGTGCAACTGGAAGAACTCGCCGACGACGTCGACGGAACCTCCTTCGACGAGAGTCCGGGTGACCAGCAGTTTGGTGCCCTGGTCGAGGCCGTAGGCCACGACAGCGACGAAGGCCAGCGTCGCGAGAACGCGGACGCTGGCCTTCGTGGCGGGCTTGTCGCTCGACAAGTCCTTAGTTCGAGCCGAAGCCCTGGGCGCTGGCCGGAGTGGGCCGACCGGCCTCGCCGGTGCCCTCGCCGTCGAGCTCGTGCAGCTGACCCTCGATGTAGCTCTTGAGCTTGGAGCGGTAGTCACGCTCGAACGAGCGCAGGTCGTCGATGCGACGCTCGACGCTCGACCGCTCTGTGTTGAGGCGGTCGAGGATCTCGCGCTGCTGGGTCTCGGCGGCACCGATGATGTCGCGGGACTTCGTCTCGGCCTCGGCGACGACCTCACGCTGGCGGGCCTCGCCCTCGGACACCAGACGAGCCGCGGTCGCGTGGCCTTCGGCGATGAGCTGGTCGCGCTTCTCGACGCCCTCGCGGACGTGTTCTTCGTGCAGACGGCGAGCGAGCTGCAGCAGGCTGTTGGTGCTGCTGGTCTCGTCGGCCTCGGACACCGCGGGGGCGGAGTAGGCCGGAGCGGACGCGACGGCGGCGGGGGCCGCGACGACGGGCTCGGACTCGACCACCGGCTCGGGCTCGACGGCCTCGGGGGCCGACGCGGGAGCCGGTGCCGACGCAGGAGCCGGCGCGCTGGCCACCGGAGCCGAGACGGGAGCGGCCTGCGCCACGGGAGCGGAGTCGCCGGACGAGAGGCGCTGACGCAGCTCGTCGTTCTCCTGGTTGAGACGTCGCAGCTCGGCGACGACCTCGTCGAGGAAGTCGTCGACCTCGTCTTGGTCGTATCCCTCGCGGAACTTCGTCGGCTGGAACCGCTTGTTGACTACGTCTTCCGGCGTCAAAGCCATTGCCGTCACCTCGTGCATCTGTTGGATCGTGTGATCGTGGTCTGGGTCGTTCTTCTACACCGTAGAGGAGCGGGGCCCGGTCGGGCCGGGATCGTGCCGTTCGGGCGCTGCAGTGAGCCTACCCTGTCGTCCACGGACGACGTGGTCAGCCGAAGGTGCGGAGCCCGGAGGCGACGCTCATCAGGATGATGACGGCCAGCATGATGATGCTCCAGCCGAAGTCGAGCGCGACCGATCCGAGGCGCACGGGGGGCAGGATCTTCCGCACGCGGCGGATGGGCGGGTCGGTCACCGTGTAGGCCACTTCGGCGATGACGAGCACCGGCCCCTTGGGGCGCCACCCGCGGCTGAACGACTGCGCGAGGTCGAGCACGAAGCGGGCCCACATGAGCAGGAAGAAGATCAGCAACGCGTAGTACGCGATCGTGGCGATCAGGTAAGTGATCATCGGGGGGTCATCAGCTCACACGAGTCGGCGCGAGGAGACTCGCGGACGGGCAGGTCGTCACGTCGACGCAGAGGAGCCGCGACGACGGACTCGTCACGACTGGGCGAAGAACGACGCTTCGATGTCGGATTCTACCTCAGCCTGATCACCGCTCACCGCGATGTGCGCCGGCGACAACAGGAAGACCTTGTTGGTCACGCGCTCGATCTTGCCGTACAACCCCTGCGAGAGACCGCTGGCGAAGTCGACCAGACGACGGGCGTCCGCCTCGGTCATCTGCGACAGGTTGATGATCACCGGGATGCCGTCACGGAAGCTCTCGGCGATCGCCTGGGCGTCCTTGTACTCGCGGGGGTGGACCGTCAGGATCTCGTTCATGTCGTGGGGCACCGTGTTCTTCGGGGTCGAGGAGCGACGCAGCGGCGTCACGGGGGCGCGGGTGGGCGCGGGGGCGGCGGGAGCCGAGTGGACCGGGGCGACGGGAGCCGGAGCCTGGGCGGCCGCCTGCGGTCGCGGCGACTGCTGGGGCTGCGCTCGTTCGTGAGGCTGCTCGTCGTACTCGAGCTCTTCGTCGGCGAGGCCCAGATAGACCATCGTCTTGCGCAGCGGGTTGGCCATGGTGTTCCTCCGAGTCAGTGGATCGTCAGGACCGACATTAACGAGCATCGGGGCGAGAACCCGTGATTGCCGTGCCGATCCGTAGGTGTGTCGCGCCCTCGGCGACAGCCTCGACGAAGTCGGGAGACATGCCGGCCGAGATGGCGACGGCCGTGGTCTCGAGGGACCGCACCCTCTCGGAGACCGCACGGAGGCGCGCGAAGGCCGGACGCGCCTCCTCACCCAGGGGGGCCACGGCCATGACGCCGCGCAGTCGCAGCCCCGGGGTCGAGAGCACCCGCTCGGCGAGCCGCTCGACCTCGTGCTCGGCCACTCCCCCGCGGCCGGGGTCGTCGGTCAGGTTGACCTGGACGAATCCGTCGACGAGGGACCCGGAGTCGTCCGAGAGCGCATCGACGACCGAGTCACGGTCGAGCGAGTGGACGGCGTTCGCGTAGCGCCGGGCCTGGCGCGCCTTCTTCGACTGCAACTGGCCCACGAAGTGCCACCGGAGTCCGTCGAGGTCGTCCAATTCGACGGCCTTGGTCTGCGCCTCTTGGTGACGGTTCTCGCCGACGTCGCGGACCCCGAGGGCGTACAACGCCCTGATGAGGCCGGGCGGATGGAATTTCGTGACGACGATCGTCGTGAGCTCGCCCGGAGAGCGTCCCACAGCGGTGCAGGCGTCGTCGACGGCCGCGGCGACCCGGGCGAGACGCTCGCCCAGGTCGCCGTCGACACTCGTCGGATCGGTCACTCGTCGTTACTTGAGGAAGTCCGGGACGTCGAGGTCGTCATCACCGTCGTCGAAGGCCGGGTCGACGGCCTGGGTCGCGGGCTCTTCGGGCCGCTTCCACGCCGCGGGCTCGTGCGTCGCACCGCTGTCGGCGATGGCCGAGACGCCGGCGACCGAGGTCGCCGTGGGGCCGTCGGAGTCGACGAAGCTCGACCGGCGATCCTTCACCTTCGTCGAGGGCTCACCACCGTCGAACCCCGCCGCGATGACCGTCACGCGGACCTCGTCACCGAGGGTGTCGTCGATCACGGCACCGAAGATGATGTTGGCCTCGGCGTGGACGGCCTCCTGCACCAGGCGCGCCGCGTCGTTGATCTCGAAGATGCCCAGGTTGGAACCGCCCTGGATGGACAACAAAACTCCGTGTGCGCCGTCGATGCTCGCCTCGAGGAGCGGGGACGCCACGGCCAGCTCGGCCGCCTTGATGGCGCGGTCCGCGCCCCGCGACGATCCGATGCCCATCAGGGCCGAACCGGCGCCCTGCATGACCGACTTGACGTCGGCGAAGTCGAGGTTGATGAGACCGGGCGTGGTGATCAGGTCGGTGATGCCCTGGACACCGGCGAGGAGCACCTGGTCGGCCGTGCCGAAGGCCTCCACCATGCTGATGCCGCGTTCGCTGATCTCGAGCAGGCGGTCGTTGGGGACGACGATGAGGGTGTCGACCTCGTCCTTCAGGGCGGCCACGCCGGCCTCGGCCTGCGCCTGACGGCGCTTGCCCTCGAAGCCGAAGGGCTTGGTGACGACACCGATGGTCAGGGCGCCGATCGACTTCGCGATGCGGGCGACGACCGGGGCCCCGCCCGTGCCGGTGCCACCGCCCTCGCCGGCCGTGACGAAGACCATGTCGGCACCCGCGAGGGCTTCCTCGATCTCTTCGGCATGGTCCTCCGCCGCGCGGCGCCCGACCTCGGGGTCGGCACCGGCGCCGAGGCCCCGGGTGAGTTCGCGACCGACGTCGAGCTTGACGTCGGCATCGCTCAACAGCAGCGCCTGGGCGTCCGTGTTGATGGCGATGAACTCCACCCCGCGGAGCCCGAGTTCGATCATGCGGTTGACGGCGTTGACGCCACCGCCGCCGACACCGACGACCTTGATCACGGCTAGGTAGTTATGGTTCGTTGTCACGTCCGGGCCTCCGCTTGAACCTTAACTCTGCAGTTGAAGGTTAAAGTTGTACATGGTATGCAAGTTCTGCAGTCACAAGGTATGGGTGTGCCGCAGGCGCTGTCGCCAGGGTGGCCAGCGTGTCGCGAACACACCCTCTCATCTCGTCCTGATGATCCCGTTGTCGGGCGCGGACACGTCGTACTCGACGCTCGCGCCCGGGTCGCGCCGGGCCTGGTCGGCGATGAGTCCGGTGAGCACCTGGGCCTTCTTCGCCGACTCGTCGGCGCTGCCCCACACGACCCGCTCACCCGAGGTGAGTTGCAGGGTCACGTCGTCGGCCGTCGACGCCGTCACGGTGTCGACGGTCGAACGCAACGTGACCGGCAAGGCCAGCAGCACCTCGGCCACCGAACGGTACGCGGGGCCGTCGAGGGCTGCTCCCCCGACGTCGACCAGGGGTACTCCCTCTTGCCGGGCGTCGAGCGTCTGGACCACGACGCCGGCCGGGTCGACGAGGTCGAACCCCTCCCCCGCGGCGACCGTGGCGACGGGCTGCCGCTCCTGGATGCGCACGACGAGCGTGTGGGGCGGAGCGGTCTCGGTCACGTAGCTGGCGATCAGGGGGAACGCCCCGAGCTCGCGGGTGACCTCGTCGAAGTCGATGAGGGCGAGGGGCGTGCCGAGCTGCCCGTCGAGGGCGGTCTGCACGGCCGCGGCGTCGACGCGGTCCGTCCCCTCGACTCGGATGGTCTGCAACGACAGGAGCGGCGTGAACACGGCGACCGCGACGGACGCGACGAGGAGGAGCACGACGGCCCCGAGCGACACCAGGGTCGCCCGACGGTGTCGGCTGCGACGCGTGAAGCGACGGACCTCGACGCGCTCGACGCGCCTCCGTTCGCTCGACGCCCGACGCGCCTGCCGGCGTGCCGCGACGGCTCGCGACTTGGCCTCGGCGGCCGTGCCGTCGGGTGCCACGATGCGCGGAGGCTCGGAGCCCCGAGGTGCGACCCGCCCGGGGTGCTCGCTCGCGTCGGAGGTCGAGGGCTTCGTCAGGCGGTCGCGCCAGGCCGCGGGGGCTCCGGTGATCGACCCGAGGCGGTCCCTGAGCGACGACGGGGACGACGGATCGGATGGGTCGGCGTCGGCCGCCCGCGAGTCACCGGCAGCACCTCGGGGAGGCCGCGCGGCGCCCACGACGGGGACGGGCCCGGTCGCCTCAGGGTCCCGTCCCCGACGGCGTCGGTTCGGAGCCGCCGGAGGAGTCGGGGTGGGTTCTGGTTCGTCGAATCCGTCGGGCCGCTTCATCGGAGGGCCCCCGACACCACGGACCTGTCGTGACGAGTCACTCCGCGGAGTCCTCCGCGACGGCGACGACGGGTTCGTGGGCCGCGTCGAGTGAGCCGAGAAGCTGCGGCACGATGCGGTAGACGTCGCCACAGCCGAGCGTGATGACGAAGTCGCCCTCTCGCGCGACCTCGGCCGTCCGGTCCGCCGCGGCCTGCCAGTCGGACACGAAGTCGACGCGGTCGGGGTCGGCGAAGCGTTCGGACACCAGCGCGCCGGTGACGCCGGGCTCGGGGTCCTCGCGCGCGCCGTACACGTCGAGCACGATGGTGTGGTCCGCGAGGCGCTCGTAGGTCTCGGCGAACTCGCCGGCCATCATCCGCGTGCGGCTGTAGAGGTGGGGTTGGTGCACGGCGATGAGGCGCCCGTCGCCGACCACGGAACGCGCCGCCTGCAGCGCGGCGGCGACCTCGGTGGGGTGGTGGGCGTAGTCGTCGTACACGCTGACGCCCCGCACGACGCCGTGCAGTTCGAACCGCCGCTCGGTGCCGCCGAAGGTCTCGAGACCCGCGATGGCGGCCTCCGCGTCGACGCCCAGGCCGACGAGGACCGCGAAGGCACCGGCGGCGTTGACGGCGTTGTGCCGCCCGGGCACGCGCAACTGCACGGGCCACGAACGACCCTCGGCGTGCAGGGTGAACGAGACCGGACCGGTCGTGGCGACGTCGCTCAGGCGGACGTCGGCGTCGGCGGCCTCGCCGAAGGTCACGACGAGCGGGTGGTCGAGGCGTTCGGTGACACGGACGGCACCGTCGTCGTCGCTCGAGACGACGACGAACTCGCGCGCTGCCGACGCGAACCGGACGAAGGCGTCGTCGAACGCCTCGTGCGAGCCGTAGTGGTCGAGGTGGTCGGCGTCGACGTTCGTGATCAGGGCGACCGAGGTGTCGTAGAGCAGGAACGAGCCGTCGGACTCGTCGGCCTCGACGACGAACAGGTCGTCGTCACCGCCACGGGCGCTGACGCCCAACGACTGGATGACCCCGCCGTTCACGAAGCTCGGGTCGTGCCCCGCGGCGAGCAGGGCGGTGACGATCATGCCGGTGGACGTGGTCTTCCCGTGCGCCCCGGCGACCGAGACGAGCCGCTGCTGCCCGACGAGCCAGGCGAGCGCCTGCGAGCGGTGCAGGACGGGCAGTCCCTTCGACAGCGCGAGCTGGTACTCGGGGTTGTCCTGCCAGAGGGCGCCGGTCACCACGAGCGTGTCGGCGTCGCCGACGTTGGCCGCGTCGTGGCCGATCGCGATCTCGGCGCCTGCCGCCCGGAGCGACTCGACGGCCGCGCTGTCGCGGGCGTCCGACCCGGTGACACGGTGGCCGGCGGCGAGGAAGACCCGGGCGATGCCGCTCATCCCCGAACCGCCGATGCCGACGAAGTGGACGGCACCGAGTTCGGCGGGGATCGGCTGGTCGAGGTCGGGTTTGATCATGATGTCTCGCTGAGGTCGGGGTTCGGGGAAGACGAGGAGGCGCGGCCCACGGCGTCGAGGACGAGGTCGACCGTGCGGTCGGTTCCGTCGCGCACCCCGACCGAGGCGGCGCGGACGGCCATGTCCGCCACGACGGCCCGGTCGAGCAGCAGGGGGACGAGCGTGCGCTCGACCCAGGCGGGCGTGAAGTCGGCGTCGGCGACGAGCAGTGCTCCCCCGGCACCGACGACGTCGGTGGCGTTGTGTCGCTGTTCGCCGTTGCCCACCGGGTACGGGACGAGCACCGAGGGCAACCCGAGCGCGGTGAGCTCGCTGACCGTGGCCGAGCCGGCCCGGGAGACGACGAAGTCCGCCGCCGAGAGCGCGAGGTCCATGCGGTCGCAGTACCGGAGGAGGTGGTGGCCGTCGAGGTCGGTCGAGGTGAGATCGGACTTCTCACCCGTGATGTGCAGGATCTGCCAGCCGGCGCCGAGCACGCTGACGGCCGCCCTCGACATGGTCTCGTTCAGCCGCCGCGCACCGGTCGAACCACCCGTGACGAGCAGGGTCGGCCGCGCCGGGTCGAGGCCGAAGGCCGCGACGGCCTCGTCGCGGTGGGCCCGTCGGTCGAGGGACTCGATCTCGTCGCGCAACGGCATGCCGACCTGCCGTCCGCCCCGGAGTCGGGTGGAGCGGAAGACGACGCCGACGTGGGACGAGAGGAACGAGCCGAGGACGTTCGCCATGCCGGGTTTCGCGTTGGCCTCGTGGACGACCACGGGCACCTTCGAGCGCCAGGCCGCGACGTAGGCCGGGGCGGCTGCGTAGCCGCCGAATCCGACGACGACGTCGACGTCGTGCTGTGCGAGCAAGGACCGGATGCCGTCGATCGCGCCGGCGAGTCGTCCGGGGAATCGCAGCGCCGCCGCGGAGGGCTTGCGGGGGAAGGGCAGCCGCGGCACGGTGAGCAGTTCGTACCCGCGTTGCGGGACGAGCCGTGCCTCGAGCCCCTCGGCGGTGCCGAGCACGAGCACGGTCGCGTCGGGCTCGCGCCGGCGGAGCCGATCGGCCACGGCGAGGAGGGGGTTCACGTGCCCGGCGGTGCCACCGCCGGCGAGGAGATACGTCGTCACCGCAGAGACCCTACCCGCTGTCGCGGGAGCCCCTGCGGCGTCGCGGGCTCTTCGGGCACCCGGGCGAACGAGAGCACGACGCCGATGGCCACGAGCGTGACGATCAACGCCGATCCACCGGCCGAGATCAACGGCAAGGGGACGCCCAACACGGGCAGCAGCCCCAGCACGACCGCGATGTTGACGAGCGCCTGACCGATGATCCACGCCGTGATGGCCCCGGTCGTCACACGGACGAAGGGGTCGTTCGTCCGGCGGATGATCTTGACGAAACCGACGGCGAGGACGATGAAGAGGGCCAACACGACCATCGCTCCGATCAATCCGAGCTCTTCGCCGATGATGGCGAAGATGAAGTCGTTGTCGGCCTCGGGCAGCCAGGACCACTTCGACTTCGAGTTGCCGAGACCGACGCCGAAGAGTCCCCCCGAGGCCAACGCCCACGTTCCGTGCAGGGTCTGCCAGCACTCGGCCTGGTACTGGCTCGAGTCCGAGCAACCCGACAGCCACGCGGCGATGCGTGAGTTGCGCGAACTCGACCCCTGGGCGATCAGGGGCACGACCACCGCGAGGAACGCGAGGGGCGCCAGCAGGTAGCGCAGCCGGACGCCGGCGAACCAGACGGCCGCGAAGACGAGCAGGAGCATGATCATGGTCGTCCCGAGGTCGCCACCGAGCACGACGAGGCCGATCGCGACGCCGGCCACGGGCACGAGCGGGATCGCCAGGTGCTTCCAGTCGTCGAGCAGGTCGCGCTTGACCGAGAGGATCATGCCGAGCCAGATCGCCAACGCGAGCTTGACGGCCTCGGAGGGCTGCGCCGTGAACGAGCCGAGGTCGATCCAGTTGCGGTTGCCGCCGATCTCGTAGCCGAGGGGCGAGAAGACGAGCAGTTGCAGGACGATGGTCGCCCCCAGGACGTGCCACGCCCAGCGCTTGAGGAACGACACCGGCAGCCGGGACACGATGAGCATGAGCGGGATGCCCACGGCCGCGTACGTGCCCTGTCGGATGAACGCGCCGAAGAACGACGTGTGTCGTGACGAGATGTACTGCTCGACCGAGGACGACGAGAGCACCATGACGAGCCCGAGCACGACCATGAACAACGTCGTGCCGAGGATGACGAAGTACGAGCCCGTCTCGGCGGCGAAGAGCTTCTTGACGCGGACGACGGCGCCGGCGGTGCGCTTCGAGGACCCCAGGCCGCTCGAGGCGTCCTCGGTCGGTCGGACGGGCCCGCGGCGCGTGCGGCTCGACTCAGTCGGCCGACGGCGCGGGAGGCTGGACGGCGGGTTGGCCATCGACGTCACCCCTCAAGTGTTCGTGTACGGCCTGGGCGAAGGATCGCCCTCGGGCCGTGTAGTCGGTGAACTGGTCCATGGACGCCGCCGCCGGGGCGAGGAGCACGGTGTCCCCGGGACGGGCCACGCTCGCGGCGAGGCGCACGGCCGTCGGCATCACCTGCCCAGTGTCGGTGGCGTCGACCTCGAAGACGGGGATGCCGGGCGCGTGTCGGGAGAAGGCCCGGCGGAGCGGCTCACGGTCGACGCCGACGAACACGGCCGCCCGGACGGCGTCCGTGGACTCGAGCACGAGCGGCTCGACGTCGACGCCCTTGAACAGGCCTCCGACGATCCAGACGACCGACGGGAAGGACGTCAGGGAGGCGCGCGCGGCGTGCGGGTTCGTCGCCTTGGAGTCGTCGACCCAGGTCACGCCGCCGGACTCGGCCACGACCTCGGTGCGGTGGTGGTCCACCGCGAAACCGGCGAGGGCGTCGCGGATCGAGACGGGAGCGACGCCCACCGCACGCACGAGCGCGGCGGCCGCGAGCACGTCCTCGACGAGGTGGTCGGCGCCGAGGCCGACGCCCTCGAGGGCCTCCCGGGTGGTCAGTTCGAGCGCTCGCGTGTGGCGCTCGGCGAGGAAGGCGCGGTCGGCCAGGACGGAGACCCCGTCGCCGGTCACGATGCCGACCTCGCTGGGCCCCGGGGCGTCGAGGCCGAAGCCCACGGCGCGGCAGCCCTCCTCGACGTCGGCTTCCTCGACCATGCGCAGGGTCGCCTCGTCCGCCTTGTTGTAGACGCAGGCCACGACCGTGTTCTCGTACACCTTGGCCTTCGCGGCACGGTAGGCGTCCGCCCCGCCGTGCCACTCGAGGTGGTCCGCCTCGAGGTTGAGACACACGGAGGCCCGGGGCCTGAGGGCACCGGCTCCCCCGGTCGGCAGGTAGTGCAGTTGGTGGCTCGAGAGCTCGACGACGAACAGGTCGAAGCCGTCGGGGTCGCGCACCGCGTCGAGGACGGGGACGCCGATGTTGCCGCAGGCCGCCACGCGGCGACCGTCGGCGCCGGCCATCGCCGACGCCAGCTGCGTCGTCGTGGTCTTGCCGTTCGTCCCGGTGACGAGCACCCACTCGGCCACGCGCTCGACCTTGTCGCGTACGCGCCAGGCCAGCTCGACGTCACCCCACACGGCCCTCCCCGAGTCGACGGCCCAGCGGACCAGGGGGTGGTGCGGGGCGAAGCCCGGGCTGGCCACGACGAGGTGCGCGTCGAAGGCCGTGAGCGTGGCCGACGGTGTGTCGGTGGACTCGACCTCGTCGAGACGGGCCCCGATCAGCTGCAGCAGCTCGGCCTTGTCGGCGCCGACCGTGGGGGCCACGACGAGGACGTCGGCGCCCAGTTCGGCCAGGGTGTCGGCCACCGAGAAACCGGTCGCGCCGAGCCCGAGGACGGCCACGCGCAGGCCCGACCATTCGGCGTGCCAGCTGTCGAGCCCGGCGAGCCGTTCGGCGAGGGGGGCGGTGCTGCCGTCGCTCATGAGGTGCGGAGGATCCATTCGAGGTAGAAGGTGCCGACGCCGGCGGCGACGAAGAGCCCGGCGATGATCCAGAACCGGACCACGACGGTCACCTCGGCCCAGCCCTTGAGTTCGAAGTGGTGGTGCAAGGGGCTCATCAGGAAGATCCGCTTGCCCTTCGTGATCTTGAAGTACGCCCGTTGCAGGATCACCGAGCCGGTGACGACGATGAAGAGACCACCGATCAGCACGAGCAGGAGTTCGGTGCGGCTCAGGATGGCCAGGGCGGCCAGCGCCCCGCCGAGTCCCAGCGAACCGGTGTCGCCCAGGAAGATCTGTGCAGGCGAGGTGTTCCACCAGAGGAACCCGATCAGGCCACCGCAGATGCAGGCGGCGACCACGGCCAGGTCGAGCGGGTCGGCCACCTGGTAGCAGGCCGCCCGCGTGGCCTCGTCGAGGCGCACGCTCGTGCAGAGCTGGTTGTTCTGCCAGAAGCCGATGAAGATGTACGACGCGATCGCGAGGATGGAGGCGCCCGTGGCGAGACCGTCCAGGCCGTCCGCGACGTTCACGCCGTTGGAGGTGCTGACGGTGATCAGGACGACCCAGATCAGGAACAGCCCGCCCCCGACGATGGTGCCGAAGAACATGAAGTCGAGCCAGGGGATGTCGCGCAGGCCCGAGATCATCGTCGACGCGGGGGCGAGCCCGCGATCGTTCGTGAACGAGAGCGCCAGGACGGCGAACACCGCCCCCACGACGACCTGCCCGGCGATCTTCGCCCACCCGCCGAGCCCGAGGCTGCGCTGGTTGCGCACCTTGAGGAAGTCGTCGAGGAACCCGACCACGCCGAGGCCGACCATCATGAACAGCACGAGCATGCCGCTGAGGGTGAGCTCGTCCCCGCCGACCAGGTGACCGATGAAGTAGCCGAGCACGGTGCCGATGATCAGGACGATGCCGCCCATGGTCGCCGTGCCGCGCTTGGTGTGGTGCGACTGCGGGCCGTCGTCGCGGATGAACTGACCCCACCCGAGACGGTGGAAGAGCTTGATGAACGCCGGCGTCATCAGCAGCGTGAAGGCGAGGGAGAACCCACCGCCGATCAGCAGCGCGATCATGCCGTCACCCCGGCCAGGCGGTCACCCAGGAGGCGCAGGCCGGCCGATTTGGACGACTTCACGAGGACGACGTCCCCGGCTCGCAGGGTGCCCTGCAAGAAGTCGTACGCCTCGTCGATCGTGTCGACCAGCACGCTTTCTCCGTCCCACGAGCCTTCGAGGCCCGCCGCCATGTGGATGTGTCGTGCCTCGTGGCCGACGACCACGAGCTGGCCGACGTTGAGCCGGACGACCAGGCGGCCGACGCGGTCGTGCTCGTCACGCGCGTACTCGCCGAGCTCGGCCATCTCGCCGAGCACGGCCACCGATCGGTGGTCGGGGCCGGTGATCTGGGCGAGGGTCTTCAACGCCGCGGCGACCGAGTCGGGACTCGCGTTGTAGGCGTCGTTCACGACCGTCACGCCGCCGGGGGCGTCCAGGACCTCCATGCGCCAGCGCTCGGCCCGTGTCACGCCCTCGAGGACCGTCACGGCCCGATCGAGGTCGACGCCCCATTCGCCGACGACGCTGAGGGCCGCCAAGGCGTTCATCACGTGGTGCTCGCCCAGGATGCGCAGCGACACCCGGCGGCTCGCGTCGCCGTGCTCGAAGGTGAAGGAGGTGCCCGACGCCGAGACGTCGATGTCGGACGCCCGGTAGTCGGCCGAGGCACCCTGACCGAAGGTGACGACCCGTGCGGCCGTCACGGACGCCATGCCGGCGACGCGGTCGTCGTCGGCGTTGAGGACGGCCGTCCCCGTGGCGGGCAGGTCGGTCACCATCTCGGCCTTCGCCGCACGGGTGCCCTCGATGCCGCCGAAGCCGCCCGCGTGGGCGAGGCCGACCTTGAGCACGACCCCGGTGTCGGGACGGGCGATGTCGACGAGCCGGGCGATCTCGCCCGGGCCGCTCGCACCCATCTCGACGACGAGGTACTCGGTGGTCTCGTCGATGCGCAGCATCGAGATCGGGGCACCGACGTGGTTGTTGAACGACCCCTGGGGGGCGACGGTCGGCGCGACGTCGCCCAGTACCGCGCGGAGCATGTTCTTGGTGCTCGTCTTGCCGTTGGAACCCGTGACGCCGACGACCTTCAGGCGTCCGAGGCGCCGGACGTGCTCGACGACGGCGGCGGCGAGTCGGGACAGCGCGACGACCCCGTCGTCGACGACGACGAGCGGTGCGGTCGTCTCGAGTTCGCGCTCGGCGACCACGAGGGCGGCGCCGTTCGACGTGGCGGCCTCGACGAAGAGGTGCCCGTCGGTGACCTCGCCGCGCAGGGCGAAGAAGATCGACCCCGGGGTGACCAGACGCGAGTCGGTCTCGACCGTGCCGTCGACCGGGGTCGCGACCCGCGCCTCCTCGGGGTGGACCAGGCGCCCGCCGGTGATGTCGGCGATCTGGCGAGGCGTGAGCGCGATCACTCGGACCACCCGGCCTCGCGCAGGGCGGCACGGGCCTCGTCGCGAGCGGAGTACGGGGTGCGCTCACCACGGATGTCGCGGTAGTCCTGGTGGCCTGGACCGGCCCAGAGGATCGAGTCGCCTTCTCGGGCCAGGGCCACGGCCGCCCGGATGGCCGCCTCGGGCGGGCTCACCTCGTGGATCTCGTGCTCGGGGTACGCCTCGCGGGCGGCGTCGACGAGCGTCTTGCGGATGGAGGCCGGGTCTTCGAAACGGGGGTGGTGGTCGGTCACGACGAGGATGTCGGAACCGGCCGCGGCCACCCGGGCCATCTCGCCGCGTTTCGTCGTGTCGCGGTCGCCGTCCGCGCCGAACAGCATGATGACCTTGCCGGGTGTGAAGGTGCGCACCGCGGCCAGGGTGGTCAGGAACGCGTCGGGGCTGTGGCCGAAGTCGACGTAGACGCTCGGGCCGGTGTCGCCGGACACCCGCTCGGTGCGCCCGGGCAGGTACGCGACGATGCCGCCGTCGGCGTCGAGCGCCTGGCCGATGGCCTCGAGCTCGAAGCCCGCCTCGACCAGCATGACGATCGCCAGGGCCGCGTTCGCGACCATGTGCCACCCGATCAGCGGCACGCGCGTCACGAGCGAACGCTGCTCGGGGCCCGACAGACGGAACTCGGTGTAGGCGGCCTGCTCGTCGAGGATCTGGACCGTCCAGTCGGCCTCGACGTCGGGGAGGATCGTGATCGTCGTCAGGGGGATGCGCGCGTTGTCCACCACGCGCTGTCCGTAGGGAGAGTCGAGCGAGACCACGGCACGACGGGCACGGTCGGGCTGGAAGAGCGGCAACTTCGCCTGGAAGTACTCCTCCATGTCGGCGTAGTCGTCGAGGTGGTCGTGGCTCAGGTTCGTGAAGGCGGCGACGTCGAAGACGAGGCCGTCGACGCGGTTGCGGCTGAGTGCTTGGGCACTGACCTCGACGGCCACCGCGCGCACCTCGCTCTCGCGCATGCGGGCCAGCAGGGCGTGCATCTCGCTGGCCTCGGGGGTGGTGAGGCGGCTGACGACGGTGAGGTCGCCGATGTGGCGCTCGGCCGTGCTGCTGAGGCCGGTGACGAGGCCCAGCTGTCGCAGGACGCCTTCGAGCAGGTACGAGGTGCTGGTCTTGCCGTTGGTGCCGGTGACCGCGAGGAGGAGGGGTGCGTCGTCGCTGTCGGTGCGGTAGATCCATGCCGAGAGCTCGCCAAGGGCCGCCCGGGGCGAGTCGACGAGGACGACGGGGAGACCGCTGGACCGGGCCAGCTCGGCCCCCGCGGCGTCGGTCAACAGCGCGACCGCGCCGCCGTCACGTGCCTGGTCGGCGAACTCGGCTCCGTGCCGGTGCGCGCCGGGCACGCCCACGTACAGGTCGCCGGGGTGGAGGTCCGCCGTGCTCAGCGTGATGCCGGTGATCTCGATGCCGTCGAGGGAACCCTCGTGCTCGAGTCCGAACTCGCTGACCAGTTGGGCGAGTGACCTCGCCGACGGATGTTCCGGTCGAAGGACCGGGGGGATCCGGGCGCTCAAAGAATCCTCTTCTCTCACCAGGTCTCGGGCAGGCTGGGTGCCGGCTCCGTCGACGGAGGGACCCGATACATCTCGAGGACCTGGGACATGATCTTGTTGAAGGTCGGCGCCGCAGCGGCCGACGTCTTGATGGTACTGGGCTTGGTGAAGGTCACGACGACGACGTACTGCGGGTTCTCGGCCGGAGCGATGCCCGCCACCGAGACGATGCGGTCAGAACCGTAGCCGGTTCCGTCGGACCGCGCGACCTCGGCGGTGCCGGTCTTGGCCGCGACGCGGTAGCCGGGGATCGACAGGACGTCCTTGAGGTCGCCGTCGCTGACGACCTTCTCGAGCATGTTGACGGTCGTGTCGGCGGCCCACGGCGAGACGACGCTCGTGCCCTCGGCGGAGGGCGCGTCGGTGACGGTGCCGTCGGGGGCGGTGCACCCGGCGACGAGGTTGACCGGCAACCGGGTGCCGTGGTTGGCCAGCGTCTGGTAGATGCTCGCGATGTGGATGGCGGTCGTCGAGACGCCCTGTCCGAACATCGTGTTGATGCTCGTCTGCTGGTCCCACTGGGAGGCCGGCCGGATGCCCGTCGTGGGTTCCCCGAGGAAGGCCACGCCGGTCGGGTCGTTCAGACCGAACTTCACCATGTAGTCGTGACGTTGCTGGGCCGAGAGCGACTGGCCGAGCAGGGAGATGCCGACGTTCGACGAGTCGCGCAGGATGCCCGTCAGCGTGAGGTTCTCGGTCGGGTGGAAGGTGGCGTCGTGGATCTCGCCGCCCCAGGGGAACGTGCGGGAGTACGGCACCGTCGCCCGCGTCGCGGGATCGGCCTTGCCCGAGTCGAGCAGCATGGCGGCGGTCATCGCCTTGAAGGTCGAACCCGGCTCGTACGAGTAGGTGAAGGCCTTGCTGCCGAGGTCGTCGACGGCGGTGCCGTTGACGTCGTTGGGGTCGACGGCCGGGTAGTCGGCGACCGCGAGCAGCGAGGCGTCGCTCGCCTTCATGACGACGGCCGTGGCCGACTCGGCTCCGATGGCCTCGGCCTGTTCGCCCAGCGCCTGCTGGGTCATGTACTGGAGGTCGCTGTCGACCGTGAGACGGAGCGTGCCCCCGGCGACCGCTTTCTTGGTCGTGACGGTGCTGCCGGGCAACTGGACCCCGTCGGCTCCGCGCTCGTAGGTCTCCGAGCCGTCGGTGCCCGCCAGGCACGCGTCCTGGCTCAGCTCGAGTCCGGCCTGCGGCCCGTCGGTGCCGATGAAGCCCGTGAGGTTGCCCGCCACCGCGCCGTTGGGGTAGGTGCGCGCGGCCTGGCGCTGGAAGTACACCCACGACACGTCCATCTCGCGGACCTCGCGGAAGGCGTCGACGTCGACGCCCTTGACCAGGTACGCGAAGTTCGCCTCGGGGTCGGTGGTCAACGCCTTCGTCATGGTCGCGGCGTCACCCCCGGTGATCTCGGCGATGCGTTCGACCACCTGGTCGACCGTCAGCTCGGTGGTCGTGCCGTCGTCGCCCTTGACCTTGGCCGTCGTGGCGAAGGCCGGAGCGGCCGTGATGTTGTACCGGGTGACGCTGCCGGCGAGCACGGTGCCGTCGACGTCGGTGATGTCGCCACGATCGCCGTAGGTCGTCTGCACGATCTCGCGCTTGTTCTGGGACTGCTCGTTGAGCTCGGCCGCCTGCACGAGCTGGATGTCCGCCAGGCGCACCACGAACACGCCGACGAGCGCGATGATCAGCGCCATCGCCAGCGTCGCGCGGAGACGGCGGCTTCGGGGAGCTGCTTTCACGAGAGGTTCCTCACCGCGGCCGGGCGCCTGCCCGACCCGCTGTCGTCGTTCGATGTACCGGTGACGGCATGCCGCTAGCGGGTCTGCGGAGCCGCCAGCTCGTTCGCGCCCGACGCTACCGACTCGCCGGCCGATCCCCCGTCCGCCGCGCCTGCGTCGGTCGGAACGGCCACGGCGCCCGCCGTGGTCGGAGCACCGACCGACGAGGCGGAGGGGTCGGTGGTCGCCGTGCCGTCGGCGGCGGTCGCGGGGGCCTTGGTCGTCAGCGGGACGCCCTCGAGCAGGGTGTTGGGGATCAGGTTGCCGGACGTCGCCTCGTCCGCCCCCGCCGCGGGGGCGGGCGAGCCGTGGACCGCGCCCGTGGCCAGATCGAGGTAGACGGGGTTCGAGTTGCGGACCATGCCGAGTTCGTCGGCGTTGGCGGCGAGGTTCTGCGGCGAGGACAGCACGTCGCGCTGCTCGCTGAACTTCTGCTGGTCGCGGACGAGCTCGGTCTTCGCGGCCTGCAGGTCGGAGATCTTGTAGGCGCCGTCGCTCAAGGCGATGCTGATCGCGAGCTGGGCCAGCAGGAGGACGAACAGCGCCGCCGTCGCGATGAGCGCGTAGGCGATCTTCGGACGGGCCCGTCGCTGCGACCGACTCGTGACGATCTCGACCGGGCGCGCCGTCGGGGTCGACGACGGCTGCGGACGGCTCGACGGGGTCGCGATGGCCAGGTTGCTGCTCATGCTTTTCTCCGGATTCGTTCGGCGGCGCGCAGTCTCACGGGCTTGGCTCGGGGGTTGAGGTCGCGTTCGGCGTCGGAAGCCAGCTCGGCCCCTCGGACGAGGAGGCGGAAGTCGGGACGGTGCTCCGGCAACTCCACCGGGAGGCCCTGCGGCGCCGTTGAGGTCGTCCGAGCGGCGAGTTCCCGCTTGACGAAACGGTCTTCGAGGGACTGGTAGGCGAGGACGACGATCCGCCCGTCGACGGCGAGACGGTCGAGGGCGACCGGGACGGCCGCCTCGAGCGAGGCCAGCTCGCCGTTCACCTCGATGCGGAGCGCTTGGAACACGCGCTTGGCGGGGTGACCGGCACGTTGCAGGGCCATGGGCGTCGCCGCGATCAGGAGGTCGACCAACTCACCGCTGCGGGTGAGCGGCGAGTCGGCCCGGTGCTCGACGATCCGCCGGGCGTAGCGCGGAGCCAGCTTCTCTTCGCCGTACTGGTAGAAGATGCGCCGGAGCTCGCTCTCGGGGTACTCGGCGAGGACGCGCTCCGCCGTGACGGGCGAGGTGGGGTCCATGCGCATGTCGAGGGGCGCGTCCTTGGAGTACGAGAAACCGCGCTCGACCCGGTCCAGCTGCAGGGACGACACGCCGAGGTCGAAGAGCACCCCGTCGACGGTCTCGAGATCGAGGTCGTCGAGCGCGTCGGCGATGCCGTCGTACGTCGTGTGCACGAGGCGAGCCCGGTCGCCGAAGGGTGCGAGCCGCTCGCCGGCGAGGGCGAGTGCCTCCGTGTCGCGGTCGAGGCCGACGACGGTGAGCTCAGGGAAGGCCTGCAGCATCGCTTCGCTGTGGCCACCCATGCCGAGGGTGCAGTCGACGACGACGGCGCCGGGACGCGAGACGGCCGGGGCGAGGAGTTCGAGGGTCCGCTCGAGGAGGACGGGGGTGTGGATCTGATCGGCCATGACGACACGGGCTGTGCTCGTCGGCCCTGATCCCCATCCGTCGGGACCTGGCACCGGGGAAGGTGCGCCAGGGCTGACGGCTGAGGGTCGGGGCCCACGGGCTAGAAGAGCCCGGGGATCACCTCCTCGGTGGTGTTGGCGAACTCGGCCTCCTGGGCCTCGTAGTAGGTGTTCCAGGCGTCGGTGGCCCAGATCTCGGCACGGTTTCCCGCGCCGATGACGGTGAGGTCACGGCCGAGGCCGGCGTACTCGCGCAGTGTCGCCGGGATGGTGACCCGGTGCTGCTTGTCGGGGATCTCGTCGCTCGCGCCCGAGAGGAAGAGGCGCATGTAGTCGCGGGCCTGCTTGCTCGTGACGGGCGCCTGACGGATGCGCGAGTGCATGTCTTCGAACTCGCGCTGGCTGAAGACGTAGACGCACCGCTCTTGCCCACGGGTCATGACGAGGCCGGAAGCCAGTTCGTCACGGAATTTCGCGGGGAGGATGATGCGCCCTTTCTCGTCGAGCTTGGGCGAATAGGTGCCGAGGAACATGCGCCCGTCTCCCCTCGCCCCGCACCCCGTCTGTGGCACGTACCTCCACTTTACTCCACAACCCACCACCAGGCAATGAAAAGGCGGGTCCTCCGCCGCGTGTCCGGCCTGCGATCCGCTCCAGTTCGGGGGCCACACGGGTGGAGGACGGTGGAGGGAAAGGACCACGAGGAGGCGCGTCCTGCGTGTCGCGCGCCTCCTGCAGGATGGATGGGCGCACGAAAAAGGGGCCGGCCCGAAGGCCGACCCCTGTGGTCGTGGTGCTGGTGGCGCCTAGGAGCGCTCGTCGCCGTCCTGGCGGCGGTCCCACCGGTCGTTGAATCGATCCATCAGGCCCCCCTTGGCGGGATGCGCGGGGCGGGAGGTGGAGGAACGGGGAGCCGACGGCATCGAGGCCGTCGAGGACCCCTTCCGCTTGGGAGGCGCGATGGCGAACAGCACGCCCGCGAGCATGACCACGAACCCCGCCACGCCGATCAAGGGCTGGCGGAAGATGACGCCCGCGACGATCACGGCGATGCCGACGAGCGCCCCGAGGACCCCGACCACGACCAGCGTGTAGTTGGGTCTGGCGCCGCGGGTCCCGACCGTCGCCACGAAGTCGGAGTCGTTGTTGTAGAGACTCCGCTCCATCTCTTCGAGGAGCCGCTGCTCCTGTTCGGAAAGTGGCATCTTGGTGTTCCCTTCGAGCACGGGCTCTCAAGCGCGAGGCGGGAGCCTCGGGATCGACGCGATGAGTAGCTGCGAGTGTATGCCCGACAGCTATCGCTAGGCTAGGCAGCGTGGCTGAGAGTACGCGGTTAGTGGACGTCGTTCAAGAGCGCATCGATCGGTTCCTCGAGCGTCAGCGACCGGCCCTCATGGGCATCGCTCCCGACCTCGATTCCTTCTCCCTCTACTCGGGCGATCTGCTCCGCGGCGGGAAACGCTTCCGGGCTCTCTTCTGCTACTGGGGCTGGCAGTCCGTCGCCGGGCTCGACACCGGATTCGATCCCCTCGGGGAGCCCCGCGACGAACGCGAGATCGACGCCGTCATGACCGCTTCGGCGGGGCTCGAGTTCTTCCACGCCGCCGCGCTCGTGCACGACGACATCATGGACAACTCGGACACGCGCCGCGGACTCCCGGCGGCGCATCGGCGCTTCGAGTCCCTGCACCGCGAGGGGGCCTGGCTCGGGTCCCCTGAGGCGTTCGGTCGCTCGGGAGCCCTCCTCATGGGAGACCTCCTCCTGGCGTGGAGCGACGAGCTCCTCAGCGAGGCCCTGGACTCCCTCCCGTCCCGTGACGCCGCCCGCGCGGCCCGCCTCGAGCTCAACCGGATGCGGACCGAGGTCACGGTGGGCCAGTACCTCGACATCCTCGAGGAGAACGCCTGGCGGACGGTCGACGAGGTGCAGCTGTTGCCGCGTGCCCAGCGCGTCATCGTCTACAAGTCGGCGAAGTACAGCGTCGAAGCCCCGCTGACCGTCGGCGCGGCCATGGCCGGGGCCGACCGGCCAGCCCTCGAGTCCCTGCGGCACTTCGGGCTGCCCCTCGGCATCGCCTACCAGCTGCGTGACGACCTCCTCGGTGTCTTCGGCGATCCCTCGGTCACGGGAAAGCCCGCGGGCGACGACCTCCGAGAGGGCAAGCGCACCGTCCTCGTGGCGACGGCCCGCCGAGCCCTGCCCCCCGGGGCCGTCCGCCTGCTGGACGAACTCCTCGGTGACCCCGAACTCGACGACGACCAGATCAGCATGCTCCAGGCGACGCTCCGCGACAGCGGTGCCGTCGACGCCGTCGAGCAGACGATCACCGATCAGGTGGAGCGTGCCGTCCACGCACTCGAGAGGTCGGGACTCGCGCCGTCGGCCCGGACGCAGTTGACGCGACTCGCCGAGACCGTCACGCGCCGCGCCTCCTGACGCCCTCTGCGCCAGGGCGGCCGAGGACCGGCAGCCGCCAGAGGCGCGGATCGGGGCTAGAGGAGGCTCTGCGCGATGCGCCGGACCTCGGCTTTGCGTCCGGCCTGGAGGGCGGCGACGGGGCTCGTGCCGAGGGCCTCGTCGTGGGACAGCATCCAGTCGAGGGCCTCGTCGTCGTCGAACCCGTTGTCCGACAGGACCGTCAGGGTGCCCCGGAGGTCGTGCCTCGGCTCCGAGCCGTCGAGGAAGACGGATGGCACCTTCGTGACGCCGTCCACGCGGGTCCCGACGAGGACGTGCTCCTCGAGGAGGCGCCGGACGCGGCTGACGCCGAGGCCGAGCCGCTCGACGAGGTCGGGCACGGTGAGCCATTCGGTGTCGGCGAACCAGGGGCGTTGAGAGAGATCGGTCACGCCACAACCTTGCCACGGGTTCGTGGCCCTCGCTGCGCCTCCTCGCCTCCCTCACGTGGGTCGAGTCACATGCGCAACATCCGTCACGCTGATTGACTTGGATATCCACGTGTGCCAACTTTGGACGACGTGGCACCGCGGCTCACCGATCACCCAGCGACCGTGTCCCCGCCCCCGAACCGAGGATCAGCCCATGAACGACGTCAGTTCCGCCCGCCCCGACTCCGAGTCCGTGACGACCCAGGACGCCCGGTCGACCAGCGCCTTCGGCCCCCTCGGTGGCGGAGACGGGCGCAAGCCCCTCTCCCGCATGGCCCGGTCGATGCTCAACACCGTCCCGATCGTCCTGGCTGGCTCGATGGCCCTCAGCATGGGCGTCACGGGCCCCGTGTTCGCCCTCGACCAGAACCCGACGAAGAAGCCCGACGCGTCACCGCGTCCCGTGCTGCCTCCTCGACTGTCCGCGCCCGAGCAGAAGACCGCGGCCACGGTCGAGACGGCCGCGACCTCCGCCACGGTCTTCGGCGCGGCCCCCGCCACGTACACCGTCAAGTCGGGCGACACGGTCGCGAGCATCGCCGGCTCGTTCGGCCTGAGCACCGCGTCGGTGCTCGCCCTCAACGGCCTCAGCTGGAAGTCCACCATCTTCCCGGGCCAGACCCTGAGCCTGAGCGCCGCCACGAGCGCCGCAGCCAAGCCGTCCGCCGCGCCCGCCCCGGCCAAGGCGACGGGCGGCCGGTACGTCATCGTCCGTGGGGACACGCTGAGTTCCATCGCGCGTGCGCACGGCGTCACGACCAGCGCGCTCATCCAGGCGAACGGGCTGGGACTGTCGAGCATCATCTACCCGGGCCAGACCCTGACCGTCCCGACGGACGCCTCCGCCGCCGCCCCGACACCGGCCCCCGCCGGGGGGCCCGCGGTGGGCAGCTACGTCATCCAGCGGGGCGACACCATCGCCTCGATCGCCTCGAAGTCGGGGACGAGCGTCAAGGCCCTCCTCGCCGCGAACGGCCTCTCGTTCACCAGCACCATCTACGCCGGCAAGACCCTCACCCTCCCCGGCGTCTCCGCGCCGACCGCCACGACCGTCGTCGCGTCGACGTCGGCCGCACCGCTGGGCGTCAGCGCGACGTTGACCGCCGAGCAGGCCGCCAACGCCCGGGTCATCATCTCGGTCGGACGCCAGCTCGGGGTCGGAGACCGTGCGATCGTGATCGCCCTGGCCGCGGCCGCCCAGGAGAGCAGCCTGCGCAACCTCGACCACGGCGACCGTGACTCCCTCGGCCTCTTCCAACAGCGTCCGAGCACGGGTTGGGGCACCCCCGCGCAGCTACGCGACCCGGTGCACGCGACCAAGCTCTTCTTCGGTGGCGCGAGCAACCCCAACACCGGCAAGACGCGCGGCCTCCTGGACGTCAAGGGGTGGCAGTCGATGTCCCTGACGAAGGCGGCCCAGGCCGTCCAGTACTCGGCGTTCCCGGATGCCTACGCCAAGTGGGAAGCTCCGGCCACCACCTGGCTCGCGACCCTGCGCTGAACCCCGGACGACCCACCTGCCGGGCGGTTTCCCGCCGTGCGGTGAGTTGGGACACCCGCACGGCCCTCGGTCCGTAAAATCACGAAGGTGAGCGTGAACCAGACTGACCCGATGATCGGCCGTCTCATCGAGGGCCGGTACGAGGTCCGTTCGCGCATCGCCCGAGGTGGCATGGCCACCGTGTACCTGGCCACCGACCTGCGACTCGAACGCCGCGTGGCGATCAAGATCATGCACGGCCACCTGGCCGACGACGCGTCGTTCAAGGAGCGCTTCATCCAGGAGGCGCGCTCGGCCGCCCGCCTGGCCCACCCCAACGTCGTCAACGTCTTCGACCAGGGCCAGGACGACGAGTCGGCGTATCTGGTGATGGAGTACCTGCCCGGCATCACGTTGCGCGAACTCCTGCAGGACCACAAGGTGCTGACGCCCGAGCAGGCGATGGACATCCTCGAAGCCGTCCTCGCCGGTCTCGCCGCCGCCCACCGCGCGGGCATCGTGCACCGCGACCTCAAGCCCGAGAACGTCCTCCTCGCCGACGACGGACGCATCAAGATCGGCGACTTCGGCCTGGCGCGGGCCGCGACGGCCAACACCGCCACGGGTGCCGCGCTGTTGGGGACGATCGCGTACCTCTCCCCCGAGCTCGTGACCCGCGGCATCGCCGACACCCGCAGCGACATCTACGCGCTCGGCATCATGATGTACGAGATGCTCACGGGCGAGCAGCCCTACAAGGGCGACCAGCCCATGCAGATCGCCTACCAGCACGCCAACGACACGGTCCCCACCCCGAGCTCCGCCAACCCCCGCGTGCCGGTCGAGTTGGACGAGCTCGTCCTCTGGGCGACCGCTCGCGACCCCGAACAGCGACCGAGGGACGCCCGGGCCCTGCTCGACCAACTGCTCGACGTGCAACGGGTGCTGGCCGATCCCTCGGGACCACCCGCGAACCGGACGATGGTGCTCCCTGCCGCGGGCGCGACCTCCGTCCTGCCGTCCGGCGGCACGGGCGAGACGCAGATCCTGCCCAAGGCGCGACACCGGACCGGGCCGGTCCAGGCCGCACCCGACGACGCCGCCACGACGCTCGCGGCCGTCGCCGACCGTCGTCGGCGGCGGGGACGGGTGCTCATGGCCGTCGTCGTCGCGGTCGCGCTGCTCGCCGGAGGGACCGGCTGGTGGTTCGGCTCGGGTCCCGGGGCGCAGGCGTCCGTCCCCGACGTGTCAGGACGGGCACCGGACGCGGCGACGGCCGCCCTCACGTCGGCCGGCTTCGTGGTAGCCCCCGATCCCCAGACGGACTTCTCCCCGGTGGTGCCCTCGGGCCAGGTCGCGCGCACGGACCCCGACGCCACGACCCGTGTGCAGAAGGGGTCCACGATCACCCTGGTCGTCTCCCAGGGGCCCCGGCAACTCCCGGTCCCGACCGTCGTCGGCGACACCGAGACCGCGGCCACCGAAGCGCTCTCGGACTTCACGCTGCAGCCGACGTCGAGCCAGTTCGACGAGTCGGCCGCCGGCACCGTCCTCGGGATCAGTGGCGTGGACGACGCGGACACGCCGGTCGATCTCGCCGGAGCAGCCCAGTACGGAGAACGACGACCCGTGACGCTCACCGTCTCGCTCGGCCCCGTCCCGGACGTGGCGGGCCTCTCGGTGGCGGACGCGCAGGGCGCTCTCGCGGGGGCACAGTTGACGGGTGTGGAGAGCGGAACGGAATTCAGCGATGCGGTCGCCTCCGGGGAGGTCATCCGATACGAACAGCAGGCCGAGGGGCCGCTCCGACACGGCGACACGGTCAACCTCGTCGTGTCGAAGGGCCCGCCGCCCATCACCATCCCGGACGTCCGAGGCAAGACCATCGACGCGGCCACGTCCCAGTTGCAGGGTCTCGGCTTCCGGGTGAGCTACCCGACCTGCACGGCCTTCACGTGTGCGTTCTACGACTGGGAGGCCCGCCTGCCGGTCACCGAGACGAACCCCGTCGCCGGCCTGACCGCGACCAAGGGTGCGACGATCACGCTCACGTACCGGGTGGAATGAGTCCCGGCCTCCCCTGAGGCCGAGGGCACCGACGAGCTCTGAGGTCGAGGGCACCGACAGGGCGACGGCCCCGGGACCGAGGGTCCCGGGGCCGTCGCCGTGTCGACCGGGCTCAGTCGGCCGCGAGTTCCTCGGCCACCAGGAAGGCCAGTTCGAGCGACTGCATGTGGTTGAGGCGGGGGTCGCAGAGCGACTCGTAGCGGGTGGCGAGCGTCGCCTCGTCGATGTGCTCGGAACCACCCAGGCACTCGGTGACGTCGTCGCCGGTCAGCTCGATGTGGATTCCGCCCGGGTGGGTGCCCGCAGCACGGTGTGCCTCGAAGAACCCCTTGACCTCGTCCATGATCTCTTCGAAGCGCCGGGTCTTGTAGCCCGTGGGCGTCGTCAGACCGTTGCCGTGCATCGGATCGCTGACCCACAGGGGCGTCGCGTCGGCCTTCTTGATGGCCTCGAGGAGGGGAGGCAGGGCATCCCGGATGGTGCCTGCCCCCATGCGGGTGATGAAGGTCAGGCGCCCGGGCTCACGCTCGGGATCGAGCTTGTCGATGAGGCGCAACATGTCGTCGGCCGTCGTCGTCGGGCCGAGCTTGACGCCGATCGGGTTGCGCACCCGGGAGAGGAAGTCGACGTGGGCACCGTCGAGGTCGCGGGTCCGCTCGCCGATCCACACGAAGTGCGACGACAGCACGTACGGCGTACCCGTGCGCGAGTCGATGCGGGTCAGGGGGCGCTCGTAGTCCATGAGCAAGCCCTCGTGGCTCGTGTAGAACTCGACGCGCTTGAGTTCGTCGAAGTCGGCCCCCGCCGCCTCCATGAACCGGATCGCCTTGTCGATCTCACGGGCGAGGTGCTCGTACTCGGCGTTGGCCGGGTTGCGGGCGAAGCCCTGGTTCCAGCTGTGCACCTGGCGGAGGTCGGCGAACCCGCCTTGCGTGAAGGCCCGGATCAGATTGATGGTCGAGGCGGAGGTGTGGTAGCCCTTCACGAGCCGCGAGGCATCCGCACGTCGGGACTCGGGGGTGAAGTCGTAGCCGTTCACGATGTCACCGCGGTAGGCCGGCAGGGTGACGCCGTCCCGGGTCTCGGTGTCGCTCGAGCGCGGCTTGGCGAACTGGCCGGCCATGCGGCCCATCTTGATCACGGGGACGGACGCGCCGTACGTGAGGACGACGGCCATCTGCAGGATGGTCTTGACGCGGTCGCGGATCTGGTCCGCGGTCGCTCCCGCGAAGGTCTCGGCGCAGTCACCACCCTGCAGCAGGAACGCCTCGCCCCGGGCCGCCGACGCCAGCCTGGTGCGCAACGTGTCGACCTCGCCGGCGAAGACGAGCGGAGGCAGGGTGGACAGCTCGGCCGAGGCGGCCTCGACGGCTGCACCGTCGTGCCAGGTGGGCTGCTGCTTGATGGGGAGCGTGCGCCAATGGTCGAGACCGTCGATCACGTCGGGATCGGTGACGACGAACGGTTCGGTGAGCTGGGCCACGGTCTTCCTTGCCACTTGACGGTCTCGAGGCCGAACGACCTCGACAGGCGAGCCTACCGTGAAAGGGTCGGGCGCTTCTCTTTGACGCTGGTCGCGTAGACGTCGCTGTACTGCTGGCCACTGAGGGCGTTGAGCTCGTACATGATCTCGTCGGTGATGGACCGCAGGATGAAGCGGTCGCCTTCCATGCCCTCGAAGCGGCTGAAGTCGAGGGGTTCACCGAACACGATCCCGACCCGGTGCAGGCGAGGGATCTTGGTACCGGTCTTCATCACCTTCTCGGTTCCGATCATGGCGACGGGGACCACGGGCACGTGACCCTCGAGGATCATGCGCGCCACGCCCGTCCGACCGCGGTACAGCTTGCCGTCGGGGCTGCGGGTGCCCTCGGGGTAGATGCCGAGTTGCTCGCCGCGACGGAGGACGGACAGGCCCGTCGCCAGCGACGCCTCGGAGGCCTTGCCCCCGGACCGGTCGATGGAGAGCTGACCCGTGGCCGTGAAGAACAGTCGGATGGCCCACCCCTTGATGCCCTTGCCGGTGAAGTAGTCGCTCTTGGCGAGGAAGGAGATGCGCCGATCGAGGGCGAGCGGCAGGAAGATCGAGTCGACGAACGAGAGGTGGTTGCTCGCGAAGATGACGGCACCCGAGGCCGGGACGTGCTCGCGACCGCTGACCCACGGTCGGAAGATCGACAGGACGAGCGGACTCGCGACCATCGTCTTCAGGAACCAGTAGAGCATCGGTGCTCCTCTCGTCGGGGCGTCGGGAGTCTAGCGGTCGCCGGCGTGGAGGCGGGCGAGGTCGGCGGCGCCCACGACCCCCGCGTCGTTCACCAGCTCGGCGATCACGAACTCGGGCTCGGGGTGGTAACCGCGAGCGGGCAGGTGCTCGAGGTAGGCCGCGCGGACGGGTGCCAGCAGCAGTTCGCCCGATTGCGCGACCCCGCCGCCGAAGACGAACACCTGCGGATCGAGGATCGCGCTCAGCGACGCGGCGGCTTGTCCGAGCCAGGTCCCGAGGCGGCGCAGGGCCTCGACGGCACCGTCGTCACCGGACTGCAGCAACAAGCTGACGTCGTGACCGGAGAGCTCGCCGCCGTTCGCCGTGCGGACGTCCGCGAGACCGCGGCCGAGGCCGCCCTCGTCGGCCACCTCACCGGCGATGCGCAGCAGTGCGCGCCCCGAGCCGTACTGCTCGATGCACCCACGGGCCCCGCAGCCGCAGGGCAGACCGTCGGGCACGATGCGCATGTGGCCGAGTTCGCCACCCGTGCCGAATCCTCCGCGCAGGAGGCGGTCCTGCGCCACGATGGCACCGCCCACCCCCGTGCCGATGGTGAGCATGGTCATGTCGCTGGCGAGACGACCGGCCCCGAACCGGAACTCGGCCCAGCCGGCGGCGTTGGCGTCGTTGTCGATGGTGATGTGCAGGTCGAGCCGTTCGGACAGCCGGGCCCGGAGGGGCTCGTTGCGCCACGCGATGTTGGGCGTGTAGTACACGGTCGACTGTGCGGCGTCGATGAAGCCGGGCGCCGCGACACCGGCGGCGGCGACGTCGGGGTGGCGTGCCTGCAAGGAGGTGACCATCTCGACGACCGCGTCGACGATCGCACCCGCGTCGCCCGCGGGCGTCGCCACGCGCTCTTCGTCGACGATCTCGCCGAACTCGGTGACCACCCCGCCCGCGATCTTCGTCCCACCGATGTCGATTCCGATTGCCTGCACGAGGATCGAGTCTATCCTCGACGACCCTCCACCTCGGGCACCCGCTCCTGCGAGGCCGCGTTAGGGTGGTCGGACCATCGTTCGGTACCGAAGGAGCTGCCGTGAACGAACACATCGTCCCCCCCGCCGTCCCCGCCGACCCGTCCGCGAACGCCACCGACCTGTTGCTCGCGCGGGCGGCGGCCACGCCCGACGAACCACTCTTCTCCGTGCCGGACGGACGAGGTGGCTGGCGCGACATCACGGCGGCTCGGTTCCTCGAGCAGGTGCGCGCACTCGCGAAGGGCCTGATCGCCGCGGGCGTCGAACCGGGCGACAAGATCGGCCTGATGTGCCGCACGCGCTACGAGTGGACGCTCATCGACTTCGCGACCTGGTTCGCAGGCGCCCTGCTCGTCCCCGTCTACGAGACGTCGTCGCCGGCACAGGTCCACTGGAACCTCAGCGACTCCGAGGCCGTGGCCGTCATCGTCGAGACCGCGGACCACTTCTCGCGGTTCGACGAGGTGCACCCCGAGTTGCCTGCCGTGACACGGGTCTGGCAGGTCGACCTCGGAGACCTCGACAAGCTGGCCGCGTCCGGTGTCGACGTGTCCGACGACGAACTCGAACGCCGCCGGAGCGCGGCCGTCGCCGCGGACGTCGCGACGATCATCTACACGTCGGGCACCACCGGCCGGCCCAAGGGCTGCGTGCTCACCCACGCCAACTTCGTCGAGACGAGCCGGAACGCCGCCGTCGCCATGAGCGACGTCGTGGCGCCCGGCTCCTCCACCCTCTTGTTCGTGACGACCGCGCACGTCTTCGCGCGCTTCATCGCCGTGATGTCGGTCCACGCCGGCGTGAAGGTCGGGCACCAGGCGGACACCAAGCAGTTGCTGCCGTCGCTGGCCTCGTTCAAGCCGAGCTTCCTGCTCGCGGTCCCCCGCGTCTTCGAGAAGGTCTACAACTCGGCGGAGCAGAAAGCCGAGGCCGGGGGCAAGGGCGGCATCTTCCGGCAGGCCGTGGCCGTCGCGATCGCCCACAGTCGCGCGCTCGACGAGGGCACCGTGCCCCTGGGACTCAAGCTCCGCTTCGCACTGTTCGACCGCCTGGTCTACAGCAAGCTCAAGAAGGCCATGGGCGGCAACATCCGCTACGCCGTCTCGGGTTCGGCTCCGCTCGGGACACGACTGGGTCATTTCTTCCGGAGTCTCGACATCCGCATCCTCGAGGGGTATGGACTGACCGAGACCACGGCGCCTGCGGCCGTCAACCTCGTCTCCAAGTTCAAGATCGGAACGGTGGGCCCGGCACTCCCCGGCGTCGGCATCACGATCGCCGCCGACGGAGAAGTGCTCGTCAAGGGCGTCAACGTCTTCGCGGGGTACTGGAAGGCCGACGAGGCCACGGCCGAGGTCCTCGACGACGGCTGGTTCCGCACCGGCGATCTCGGCTCGCTCGACGCCGACGGTTACCTGACGATCACCGGTCGCAAGAAGGAGATCATCGTCACCGCGGGAGGCAAGAACGTCTCCCCTGCCGCCCTCGAGGACCCGATCAGGGCCAATCCCCTGGTCGGCCAGGTCGTCGTCGTGGGCGACCAGCGGCCGTTCGTCGCGGCCCTCGTCACCCTCGACACGGAGATGCTGCCGGTGTGGCTGAACAACGCCGGTGAAGCAGCCGACATGCCGTTGGCCGAGGCCGCCCGGCACCCCAAGGTCCGCGCCGAGGTCCAACGAGCCGTCGATGGTGCGAACGCCGCCGTGTCGCGCGCCGAGTCGATCCGCAAGTTCGAGATCCTGCCGGTCGAGTTCACCGAGGCCGGCGGGCATCTCACGCCCAAGATGAGCGTCAAGCGTGCCGTCGTGCTGAACGACTTCGCCCAGCAGATCGCCGACATCTACACCGCCCACCCCGACACCGAGTCGGTGCGCACGGTCACCGCACGGGGACGGTGATCAGGCGCGCCACCAGTCGGCGGCGCGGATCTCTCGCATGGCCTCGCGCTTCGTCTCGGGTTCGAGGGTGAGCACGTAGAGCGTGCCGTCGAGGTGGTCCGTCTCGTGCTGGAGGGCCTGAGCCATGAGTCCCGTGCCCTCGAGCACGACCTTCTGGCCGTCGAGGTCGACCCCCTCGACACGGGCGTACTCGTAGCGGGGGGTGGGAAACCAGAACCCCGGCACCGAGAGGCACCCCTCGTCGACGAGGGTCTTCTCTCCGGACACCTCGACGACGACGGGGTTGAGGACGTATCCGACCTCACCGTCGACGTTGTAGCTGAAGGCTCGGAGCGACACGCCGATCTGGGCGGCCGCGACCCCGGCTCGTCCCGGCTCGCGAACGGTGTCGAGGAGGTCCTCGACCAGGGACGCGAGCCGAGGATCTCCGACCGTCACGGGGTCGGACGCCGATCGTAGGACGGGATCGCCGAACAGGCGGATGGGTCTCACGCTCACGGCGCGCCTCCTGGGGTGGGTCGGGGTGTGGTGCGGACGACGGGTCGCGACACCGTGACGACGACGGGTGGGCTGGTGCTGTCGCTTCGCAGAAGCCGACGCACGCCGCATCGACGTGGCTGTTGGGTGATTCAACAGTAGTGAAGGTATCGTCTGTGTCGTGCATGTACTCAGCGTCAGCTCTCTCAAAGGGGGCGTCGGCAAGACGACGGTGACGCTCGGACTCACGTCGGCCGCCTTCGCCAAAGGTCTCAGGACCCTCGTCGTCGACCTCGATCCCCAGTCCGACGTCTCGACCGGCCTCGACATCACGGTCTCGGGCCACCTCAACGTGGCGGACGTCCTCGCGTCGCCCAAAGAGAAGACGGTCCGGGCGGCGATCGCCCCCAGCGGGTGGACCAAGGGCCGCCAGGGCAAGGTCGACGTCATGATCGGCAGCCCCTCGGCCATCAACTTCGACGGTCCGCACCCGTCGATCCGCGACATCTGGAAGCTCGAAGAGGCCCTCGCCAACGTCGAGGCCGACTACGACCTCGTCCTGATCGACTGCGCCCCGTCGCTCAACGCCCTCACGCGCACGGCCTGGGCCGCATCCGACCGCGTGACGGTCGTCACCGAACCGGGTCTGTTCAGCGTGGCCGCCGCCGACCGGGCGCTCCGGGCGATCGAGGAGATCCGTCGAGGCCTGTCACCGCGCCTCCAGCCCCTCGGCATCATCGTCAACCGGGCCCGGGTGCAGTCCCTCGAGCACCAGTTCCGCATCAAGGAGCTGCGTGACATGTTCGGCCCCCTCGTCCTGTCACCCCAGCTGCCCGAGCGTACGTCGCTGCAACAGGCACAGGGTGCCGCCAAGCCGCTGCACGCCTGGCCCGGTGAGAGCGCCCAGGAGATGGCCCGCAACTTCGACCAGCTCCTCGAACGCATCATGCGGACGGCCAAGATCGGCGACTACGCCGAGCCTGCCGCCCGCTGACCTCCGGTCCCAGCTGCACACGACGAAGGCCCCGCACGATCTCGTGCGGGGCCTTCGTCGTGCTCGACCGCCACTCGCGGTCGAGGTGTGGTCAGCTGGCTCGGGTGCCGCGTCGCGCCGCGAGCTCGTCGGAGGGATCCGCGGCGGGGGTGCTGTCGATCTCGACGAGACTCGACTCGACCTCGCGGAGGACCTTGCCCACGGCGATGCCGAACACGCCCTGACCGCGGCTGACGAGGTCGATGACCTCGTCGTCCGACGTGCACAGGTAGACGCTCGCACCGTCGCTCATCAGGGTCGTCTGGGCGAGGTCGTTCACCCCGGCCTCACGGAGCTGGTTGACGGCCGTGCGGATCTGCTGGAGCGAGATGCCCGTGTCGAGGAGGCGCTTGACGAGTTTGAGGACGAGGATGTCGCGGAAACCGTAGAGGCGTTGCGAACCGGAGCCGGCCGCGCCGCGGATGGTCGGCTCGACGAGTTCGGTGCGGGCCCAGTAGTCGAGCTGGCGGTAGCTGATGCCGGCGGCCTTGGCCGCGACGGTACCGCGGTAGCCGCTGTCGGCGTCGTGTTCGGGCAGGCCGTCCGTGAAGAGCAGACCCAGCTCGTAGCGGGATTCCTCGGAGGAACCTGACTCACTCATGCTGTTGCCTTCCACGTTCTACTTCCGGAGCTCAACGTTCAACATCGGGTTGATGGTTGTACAGGACTCACGGTACCCACAACGGGGAGCTGCCTGGGCGACATTCGCATCGACGGGTCGGCGTGTCGAGGATATTCGCCCGGAGGGCAGACGTCTAGGCGTCGAGTCGCCCGAGAGCCGACCGGACGAGCCCCGACCGGACGACGTCGACCTGCGCCGCGAGCTCACGGGAGAGCTCGGCGACCCGCGCCCGGGAGGCCGCGTCGTGCTTCCGGGCCAGTGGCGCGAGGGCCGTCTCGATCAGGCCGAGCTCGCGGTCGACCGAGGCCCGGACCGTCCGGAGGTGACGAGGCTCGATGCCCGACCTGCCCAGCTCGACCAGGGCCGACAACACCGAGATCGACTCGTCGCCGTAGTGCCCCGCCGACGGGAGGAGAGACGCCGAGACGGCCTCGTCGAGCAGGGCGGGCGTGGCGCCGGTCTCGCGGAGCAACTCGTCGCGACCGAGCCGCCGACCGTGGGTCAGGATCGAGACGGGCGCCGCCCCGGACGGGAGCGACGCAGGTCGGCCCGCGTCGAGGTCGGCGAGGTGTTGCCTGATGACCTTGAGCGGCAGGTAGTGGTCGCGCTGCAGACCGAGGATGAAGCGGAGCCGCTCGACGTCCGCCGGTGAGAACTTGCGGTAGCCGGACGGGGTGCGCACCGGTGTGACCAACTCGCGCTCTTCGAGGAAGCGCAGCTTGCTGTTCGACAGGTCGGGGAACTCGGGCTTGAGCCGTGAGAGGACCTGCCCGATCGTCAGCAGGTCGGACGGCCCGGTCTGCGACGACCGGGCGGTGGCGGTGCGGGGCACGACTACTTGATCGCCAGGTTCGCGAGGTCGACCCGCGATGCGTAGAACGTGAGGCGGAACTTGCCGACCTGGACCTCGGCTCCGTCGGAGAGCCGGGCCTCGTCGATGCGGACGCCGTCGAAGTAGGTACCGTTCAGCGACCCGAGATCGCGCACGCTGAAGGTGCTGCCCTCGCGACGGAACTCGGCGTGCTTGCGGCTGACCGTGACGTCGTCGAGGAAGATGCCGGCCTCGGGGTGACGTCCGGCGACCGTGACGTCCGAGTCGAGGAGGAACCGGGCGCCGATGTTGGGGCCACGACGGACCACGAGCAGCGCGGAGCCCGAAGGCAGTGCGGCGACGGCGTCACGCTCGTCGGTGGACACGCCGCTCTCGAGAGCGGCCAGTTGCGCCTGGAACTCTTCGTTGAAGCTGAGGGTCGTGTCGACCTCGCGAGGGGCGCCGGGAGCGCGGTCCTGCTCGCCGGGTGCCGGGTTGGCGGGCTCTGCCATCGTGGACCTCCTTTGGCGTCCCAGCGTATCGGAACTCCGACCCTCGTCGGGAACCGATTTCGGGGACCGGCCCCCTCAGATCGCGGTGCGCGCGATGGTGAGGCGATCTCGGCTCCGTTCACCGCGCCTCCTCATGGGACTCCCCACCGCCTCACGGTCCGGTCATAGGGATCTCTTGGGGTCGCGCCGTTCCATGGACCCCACGTCACCACCACCGCCACAGGAGGCACACCATGAACGACCGAGACGGCGACAACACGACCGGCACCCCGGACGACGCCACGCCCGTGACGCCCTCCCCGTCGACCGCCCCGCCTGCCGGCGAGGGCGTCGAGCAGCCCGCCGAGGCGCACACGCTCCCCCACGTCACCGGCGCGTCGGACGCACGCTACGTGTCGGCGGCTCCCACCTGGATGGCTCGCGACGACGCCCACCAGGCCTACGACGCAGCGGCCGGCGCATCGACGGTGCGGGGTGGCGACGGCGCGGACGGCACGGTGCCCCCGGCCTTCGGCGGCGCCACGAGGCCGCGCCGCTCGAAGAAGTGGCTCGCCCTCACC